>NZ_JBHVVI010000168.1:0-15910 GCF_042883685.1 Kitasatospora sp. NPDC058190 | reverse complement strand
GTGTCTCTGGCCCCCCGCGCGTGGGCGGCCGGGGCCCCCGCCACCCGGGGGGGGGGGGCAGTGTGCCGCCGCCAACCCCGGGTGCGGGGCCCCCTCCCCCGGTGGCTCCGCCGCCGCGGCGGTGGGCCCGGCAGGGCCACCACCGCAGCGTGCGGCCGGTCTCCCCACCGGCCGCGGTGCGGCGCGTCGGGTCCCCCGACCCCGCGCGCCGCCACTTCCCCCCTTTTCCCGTCCGGCCGCGGTGTGCCGCGCTCGGCCCCCCGACCTCGCGCGTCACACCGTCCCCCCGGCCGTGCCTCGGCGGTGACGCGCCGTCCCCCGGCCCCGCGCGTCACCGCCGTCCCCCGTCGGCTACACCTCCCAGGGCCACCCGGCGTTCGTCCCCGCCTCCAGCAGCGGGATCAGCCGGAAGGCCGCGTCGCTCAGGCCGCCGAAGGTGTGCCGGTTGGCGCTGCCGCTGGGGCCGTGGCCCTGGGCGTAGCCCGCCAGGTTCCAGGTGTAGACCGGGACGTCGGCCGGGATCGCGGAGAGCGGATCGCTGCCCCGGTAGCCGAAGCCGGTCTGCTCGTCGGTGACGATGACCACCCGGTCGTGGCCCCGGTAGTGGCTGCGGACGGCCTGGGCGGTGTTGGTGCCGCCGAGGCTGCTGAAACGATCCAGCACGCGCAGGACCGCCTCGCCGCGGCCGACCTCGATCACCTGGCTGGTGGTGCCGAACTCGACCAGGTCGGCCTCGGCCGCCCGGACCTTCAGCGCGGTGCCGAAGATCGCCGCCGAGTCCGCCCGGTTGAGCTGGGTCTGGGCGCTGGGCCGGTCGAACATCGAGCCGGAGCGGTCGACCAGGATCAGCGTGCGACCGGGCAGCTCGGGCACGTTGGCGAGCGAGTGGCCGAGTGCCGTCTCCAGCGCGTGCCCCCACCGCAGCGAGGGCGCGTGCCGGTGAGCGGCCAGGTAGCGGAACGGGAACTGGCGGGAGCGCCGCACCTCGCCCGGATCGGAGATCCGCCGGGCCACCCCGGACGCGACCGCGTCCGACACCCCGGCCTTGTCGAAGTTGCGCAGGTTCCGCACCAGCGCCATCGGGCCCATGGAGGGGATGATCGCCTCCCAGGCCGCGGCGTCCAGCGGGCCCTGCAGCCAACCGGCCAGCGCCTCCCAGGTCAGCCCGGCAGCGGCCAGCCGCTCGGCGCCGTCCTCGGCGGTCACGGTCGCCCGGCGCTCCTCGACCGGCAGCGCGAGCAGCTCGCGGTTGGCGGTCAGCAGCGGGACGGCCGCGGGCGGGACGGCCTCCTCCGGCCGGTGCCGGCGGTCCAGCGCGTAGCCGAACAGTGCGCCCTGCCAGGGCTTGTCCGGGTCCGGCGTCGGGTGGGTCAACTCCAGGACGTCGGCGAAGCGGTACCCCTTGGCCGTGGTGTCGTACTTGAGCAGCGAGCGCGCGTCGTACAGCCGCCGCACCGCGTCCGCGACGCCGCGCTTGAGCGGCTTGGGCAGCGCCCGGCCGTAGCGCGAGGTCCAGTACGCGAGCAGCTCGCCGGGCTCGTCGGCGCGCCGCAGCACGGCGTCGACGGCCTGGCGGGAGTGGCCGTGGGCGCCCGCGTCCAGCCGGGCCCGGGTGAACTCGGCGGCGCCGACCAGCGCGGCGGTGCGCATCTGCGCCCCGTACCGCAGCCAGCGCAGCAGCCCGAGGGTCCACTCCGGGTCGGCGACGGCGAGTTCGCGCACCAGCGCGGTGTAGCGGTCGTCGCGGTCGCCGCCGCGCTCGTAGAAGGTGTCCTGGCCGACCATGTTGGCGATCGACAGGAGGAAGAGTTCGGACTTGCGGTCCCGGACGTAGCCGACGCCGCCCTCGTGGGTGCGGCCGCGCTGCCCGGTCGTGGTCACCGGCGAGCTCGGACCCGCCGTGGCCTTACGGACGTTGAACCTGGACATGCAACAGCCCCCCTCGGTCTGTCGGTGGTGTCGACGGGAGGGAGGCATGACGCGGTGAGGGGTGCCCGAGATCGTGTCGGCCGTTGGACGGCCGACGTCGGCGGAGGTGTATGCCTTGTGCTCTACCGAATTGAGCTAGCGGCCGCACTCACGCACGGCACGCCCGGGACTTGAACCCGGAACCGCAAGATCCGAAGTAACCCCCGCCTGCGCACCGGGCACTCCGAAGCGCGATGCCTCCCGAGATCAATGGGTTCGGCTGCGGTATTTGGTTGCTTCACCGCGCCCCGCAAGGGGGCACTCCACAGAAGTAACCGCTGCCGTCGCACCGGGAGGTGCGGAATTCTATTCACGTATGGGTGTCCAGAGTTCGAGGTCGGCTGAGGTGACATTTAGCTGCTCTACCAACTGAGCTACACCGGCCCGAAGCCGATGACGGGACTCGAACCCGCGACCCGCCCATTAACAGTGGAAGTAACCTCTGCCTGCGCACCTGGACGAGAGAGACCTTAGCGAGGCCTCTCCCGCAGGTGCATCTGATTTACCGCCGACTTCGCGCCGCTCACGCCGGAGCGACGATCACCGCCCGCGCCCGCTCCGTCAACTCCCGTACCCGGCGTTCACCCTGGAAGGGCTCCAGCCGGCGCAGCATCTCCACCACGTACTCCCGGCTGCGCTGCGAGGAGATCCGGCCGGCCACCTCGACGGCGCGCTCGCCGGCGGCGACCGCGGCGTCCAGGTTGCCCGCCTCCGCCTCGGCCATCGCCGAGACCACCAGCCGCAGGCCGTGCGAGCGGACGAAGCCCTCGGTGGGCTTGGCCAGCGCCTCGCGGGTGAACTGCCGGACCTTGGAGGGCACTCCGAGGTCGCGGAAGCACTCGGCGGCGTCGGCGGCGAGCCGGTCGTAGGCGTAGAAGTCGATCCACGCCGGATCGGGATCCCCGGCGCGCGCTCGTTCGAGTGCGCTCTCCGCGGCGCCGAGCGCCGTCGCACACGCCGCCGCGTTGCGGGCCTTGGCCTGGGCCCGTGCCTCCACCAGGTGGAAGAAACTCATGGTCCGGGCGGTGGCCAGGCCCCGGTTGCGCTCCAGCGCGGCCTGGGAGAGGTCGACGGCCTCCTCGGCGAAGCCCCGGTAGCCGGCCTGCAGGCTCATCGAGGCGAGCACGTACCCGCCGAGCGGCACGTCGGCGGCGGCCCGGGCGAGTCGCAGGGCCTGGATGTAGTAGCGCTGCGCGGCCTCGTGCTGGCCGGTGTCGAAGGCCATCCACCCGGCCAGCCTGGTCAGTTCGGCCGTCGCGCCGAACAGCGCCCGGCCGACCGCGTCGCTGTACGAGGCCAGCAGCAGGGGCGCCGCCTCCACCCGCAGACACTCCGGCACCATCGACGAACGCCAGTCCCCGCCACCGTACTTGGAGTCCCAGCGGCGGGCCTCCTGGGCGGCCTCGCGGAGCTTGGCGGCGTCCGACTGGCCGACCCGGTAGGAGGAGCTCTCGCTCGGCGAGCGCGGCACCTCCCGCGCCACCGAGCCGTCCGCCGGGTTGATCAGCCAGCGGGAGACGGGCGTCGCGTACGCGGCGACCGAGAAGGTGCCGGTCAGGCTGTCGCTCCAGCGGCCCCCGCCGGGCCCCCGGCGCAGGTCGAGGTCGACCCGGAACAGGTCGGTGGCGGAGCGGACCGCGTCGGCGACGTCGCGCGGGAAGGCCAGGCCGAGTTCGGGCGCCGGGTCGGTGTCGCCCAGGCCGATCTCCTCCAGTGGGACGGGCCGGCCGAGCTTGCCGCCGATCGCGGTGGCGATCAGGTGCGGGACCGGCCCCTGCGGGACCATGCCCTTGCTGACCCAGCGGGCCACCGAGGTCTTGTCGTAGCGCAGCGTCAGCCCGCGTTGCGCGCCCAGGTCGTTGACCCTGCGGGCGAGTCCGGCGTTGCTGATCTGGGCGAGGGTCAGGAGCGTGCCGAGCCGTTCGTTCGGTCCTCGTGGGCTGACGGTCATGGTGGCGGCGGCACCTCCTGCGGCCTTGTGCGCGGGGCCCGGGCGGCACCGGGCCGTAGCTGCTGTACCTAGAGTAGTCGGACGCGTTCCGACGGTTAAGAGGCCGCATTCCGGATGGCGGGATCGCGCACCCGGCGGCGCCGCGCCGGGCCCTCGCGGGGGTTGGTCCGGACCACCCGGAGCGGATCGGACGCGCCGCGCGCCGGAGCGCCGTGCTCCGGTCCCGTGTTCACGTGCGCCCGGCCGTGCCCCCTGGCCCGACCGGCTGCGCGGCGATTCGCTGGTGGTCGTGGGTCGGCCCGCCGTCGAGGACCCGGCGGGCCGGGGGATACCGCCGCCTCAATCCCCGCGGGCGGCGGCTGAGTCCGGGAGGGCATGCGGATGCCCTCCCGGACCGGGCGACGCCTTTCGGCCATCTCGCGATGCCCATGCCAAAGGCGCCCCGGGCGGTCCGGGCCGGGGAGGGGGAGGCCCGGCCCGCTCGAATCCACTCCGCCGGAACGTTCGTTCAGGTCTTCTCCGCACACCTCGCCGAAGTCGCCGCCGAAGGCGTTGCCGAAGCCCGCGTCGCGGCCTGCGCCGAACTCCGTGTCGAAATCCGCGCCGAGGCCTGCCCCGGAGCGCGCGCCGCAACAGAAGCGGAACCGACAACACCGCCTCAGGCAGCGCCCGGTGGTGGCACGATGTCTCCAGACGGCGCGCCGGACCCGAGGGCACGCCCGGACGCGCGTGCCGGCCGCCACGGCACCTCACCCGGCCGCCCGCCCGGCGCCGGACGCGCCGCGCGAGTGCAGGTCCTCGTCCGGTGGAGGCGCGATGCGGTGGCTGACGGGCTGGAGCACGGGCGCGCCCCGAGCGGGCACGCCCGCGCACGAGGTCCTCGCCGCGGTGGCGCCGATCGCCGCGCGCCCCCTGTGGGCCGGTCCCAACCCGCTCTGGGCCGTGGGCGACTGGCGGCCCGAGGAGATCCGCCTGGTCTCCCTCCGTCCCGGCGCCCGCGCCGCGGTCAGCACCGACCCGAACGCCCCCGACCCCGGCGAGGACACCCCCGCCACCAGCCGGCTCGCCGTCCTCGGCCACTGCGGTGCCACCGACGCCGAACTCGCCGCCGGCCTGGCAGCCGCCCGCGGCGGCGCCGTCCGCCACCTGACCGCCTGGCCCGGCAGCTACACCGTCGTGCTGCGGGCCGGCACCAGCTCCACCCTGCTGCTCACCGACCTGGCCGGCGCCCAGCCCGTCTTCCACACCCCCTGGGCCGGCGGCACCGCGTACGCCACCGCCGCGCTCCCGCTCGCCGACCTGGTCGGCGCCCCGCTGGACACCGGCCACCTCGCCGCCCGCCTCGCCTGCCCGGAATCGCCGGAGGCGCTCGGTACCGGCACGCCGTACCTGGGCGTCCAGCGGGTGCCGCCCGGCCATGTGCTCGCCATCCGGGGCGGCCGCCCGTACCTCGACGCGTACGACGAACCGCCCGGCGCCGAGCAGCCGCGCGACGAGGCGCCCGCCATCCGCGAACTCACCCGCGCCCTGCTGGAATCCGTCCGCTCCCGGGTCCGCACCACCGCGCCGGCCGCCGAGGCCGCCGGGCGCGCCCGGCTCGGCGTCGACCTCTCGTACGGCACCGCCTCCGCCACCGTCGCCCTGCTCGCCGCCGCCGTACCGCTGCCGCCGGTGCCGTCCACGGCCGCCGCCCCGGTGGTGGCCGCCGGTGCCAGGACGGGCGGGGCCAGGACGGGCGGGGCCAGGACCGGCGCGGTGAAGGGCTCCTGGGCCCGGTCCGCCGCGCAGGAACCCTCCGCCCCCGAGCAGTTGGCCGCCGTCACGCTCGGCGAGACCGAACCGCCCGCCACCCTCGTGCTGGCCCCCGACACCCCGCGGCTGCGGCACACGGTGCTCGACCCCGGCCCCGACACCCTCCCGTACGCCGGGCTGCGCGCCGACCCGCAGTCCGGCCGGCTCACCGACGAGCCCGGCCCCGAACTCATCGCCGCCGCCCGCGCGGAGGCCCGCTTCGACGCGGGCGGCACCGACCACCTCACCGGCTACGGCGCCCGCCAGGTGCTCGACGGCCACCCGGCCCGGCTCGCCGACCTGATCCGGGCCGGCCGGCCCCGCGAACTCCTGCCCCCGGTCGCCGCGCTGGCCGGCGCCGACCGGGCCGCCGCGGGCGTGCTGGCCGGCGCGCTGCGCACCCCGCTCACCGTGGTCCGGGCCGCCCACCGGCTCTCCCGGGTCCGCTACGCCGAGGCGCTGGACGAGGCGGCCGCCAAGCTGACCGCCCGCCACGTCCCGGACGGCGGCGGCACGGCGGGCGACCGTTCGGCCGTCGACCTCGCCTGGTGCGTGCCCGGCCCGGCCGCCCGCTGGCTCTCGGACGAGGCGCTCTCCTCGGTGGCCCTGCGGCTCCGCCTGGCGGCGCGCAAGCCAGCGCCCGAGGAACACCCCGGCGCGCACCGCGCCCGGCACGCCCTCTACCGGCAGGCACGCTCCTATCGCACGCTCGTGCACGCTGCCGAACAGCCCGGCCAGCGGCTGCACGCGCCCTTCCTGGACAACCAGGTGGTCCGCGCCGCCCGGCTGCTCCCCGACGACGTCCGCCTCCAACCCGGCGCCCGGCACGCCCTCCTGCACGCCGTCCTCACCGGCGCGGGCCGCACCGACCTGCCCCCCGACTGGGGCCGCGGGCCTCGCCCCGACCGCACCGCCCCCGCCCGGGCGGGCCTGCGCCTCGCCGCCGACGGCCTCGCCGAACTCTTCGACGCCCCGCTCCTCGCCGAAGCGGGCCTCATCGACCTCCCCGCCGTGCGCGCCGGCCTCTCCCGTTCCGCCACCACCCTCTCCCCGGCCGCCCTCGCCGGCCTCGCCGACCTCGTCTCCACCGAACTCTGGCTCCGCCGCCTCCGCGCCCGCCGCCACGGCGCCTGCTGGACCGGCCTCCCCCACCCCCAGCCCCCGGCCCTCACCTCCTGACCCGCGGCAACCCGGGCCGAGGGCTGGTTCGACCGGGGCCCCTCATCGGCGAGGCCCGCGCCCGCCGGCCGCCTCCCGGACCCCGCCCCGGCGCCCGGGCGCCGCAGCGCGCACGGCGCCACCGGGGCACCCCGCCCAGTCCGGCGCGGCTGTCCCCGCCCGCCGCGCGGGGCAGGTGATGATGGCGGGGCTGTGAGTCCACGGTGAGGGGAGTGTGTGGTGGCCGGTGTGCGCCCGGGGCAGGACGTTCCCGTTGTGCTGTCGGTGCTCGGGCGGCCGCCGACGGGGCGGCGGCCCGGGGTGTTGGCGGCGTGCGACGGGTCGGACGGGTCGCTGTGGGCGCTGGACCGGGCGATGACGGAGGCGGAGCTGTTCGGGCTGCCGCTGTACGTGCTGGCCGTGGTGAACCCGGCACCGGCCGGGTATCCGCCGGGGATGGCGGAGCTGGTGCAGGAGAGCGTGGAGACACTGGTCGAGAGCATGGCGGACGGGCTGCGCCGGGCGGTGGACACCGTGCTGCGGCAGCGGGGGCGGCCGTTCACGGGGGAGATGTCGCTGCACGTGGTGCTGGGCAATGTGGTCGAGGTGCTGTTGGAGGCGTCGACCCGGCAGCACACGCTGGTGCTCGGCACCCGGGGCAACGGCGGGTTCGCCCGGCTGCTGCTCGGCTCGGTGAGTTCGGCAGCGGTGCACCACGCGGCCTGCCCGGTGCTGGTGGTCCCGGCGCCCGCGGAGGCCTGACCAGCGGGAACGGCTCCGGGTGTCGGGAATGTGCCGAGATGGTTCATCGTTCATCCATCTTGTACACCCGACTCAAGACGCCCTCTGGAGCCCCCCTAAATGAAGGTCGAGATCTGGTCCGACATCGCCTGCCCCTGGTGCTACATCGGTAAGCGCCGCTTCGAGCAGGCCCTGGCGGACTTCCCGGGCAAGGAGGCCGTCGAGGTCGTCTACCGTCCCTACCAGCTGGTCCCGGACGCGCCGGCGACGGCGAGCCCGCACCGCGCCTGGCTGGCCGAGCGGTACGGCCCGCAGTCGGTGGCGATGGACGCGCGGGTGGCCGAGCTGGGCCTCGCCGAGGGCATCACGTACGACTTCGACGCCGCCCTGCACGCCAACACCTTCCTGGGCCACCGCCTGCTGCACCTCGCCGAGACCGAGTACGGCGCCGAGACCCAGGGCCGGCTGAAGGAGGCCCTGCTGAAGGCGCACTTCGCCGACGGCGTGGACGTCGGCGACCGCGCCGCGCTGACGGACGTCGCCGTGGCGGCGGGCCTGGACCGCGAGCGGGTGGCCGCCTACCTGGCGGGCGACGAGGGCTCCGCCGAGGTCACCGCCCAGCTGGCCGAGGCCCGTGAGCTCGGCATCACCGCCGTGCCGACCTTCGTGTTCGAGGGCAAGTGGGCGGTCCAGGGCGGCCAGGAGGCCGAGACCTTCCGCAAGGTGCTGGAGCAGGTCGCCGCCGAGATCGGCGAGCACCGCCCCGCCCCGGTGCAGGTCGCCCCGGCCGGGGAGGCCTGCGCGGACGGCTCCTGCGCGATCTGAGCGATCAGAGCGTTCTCAGGGATCAGAGCGTTCTCAGGGATCCGCGCGATCCGGGAAGGACGCCCTCCGAGGCCCGTTCCACGAGCTGTCAGATGCTCCCGGAACGGGCCTCGGCCCGTGCCGGGGGCGTCAGGAGCACCTGAAGCGGGCCTCGGCCCAGTCCGCGAGGTTCAGCGCCGACCAGATCCCGTGCGCCGGCGCGACCACCAGCTTGATCGACTTCTGCCCGGCCAGCGGCACGTGCACCGGCACCGGGTCGTCCCCGGCGGTGAGCGCGCGGGAGCTCCACAGGGTGCGGCCGTCGCCGCCCTGGACGGAGAACACCACCCCGCCCGGGGTGAGCGTGGCGTCGTCCACCCCGGCGACGGCGTCGAAGGACGTGCAGCCGCGGTTGAGGTCGATCAGCGTGGTCGCCGGGGCGTGCACGGTGATGGCGTGCGGAAGGTACTCGCCGCCGATCCACGCGCCGTCGCGCTGCCAGAACTTGTCGCTGCCCTTCTGCCGGATGCTCGGTCCCTCCGGCGGCACCCGGTTGCCGCCCGGTTTGACCACGGGCAGCGAGTCGCCCCAGAAGTCGGTGGGCGCGGGCGGCGAGGGCGGGGTCACGGTCGGGGTCGGCACCGGCGGCGGGGTCGGCGTCGGGACGACCGGCACCTCCGGCGTCGGCACCGGCGGCAGGGTCGGCGCCGGGACGACCGGTGCCGGGACGGTCGGCTCGGGGGCCGGCGCGCTGCCGGCCGCGGGCGGCCGGCCCTTCGGCGTCGGGGTGACCGTCGGGGCCTGGCTCTGCCGGGGCGACGGTGTCGGCTTCGGGCTGGCGCCGGGGCTCGGTGGCGCCGGTTTCTCCGGGGCCGGGGCGGCACTGCTGGGCGCCGGAGCCGGGGTCGAGGCGGGTGCCGCGGGCGCGGGCTGTTCCGGGGTGGGGGCGGCCGGCGCCGAGGTGGCCGGGGGAGCGGCCGTCGCGGGTCTCGGTTCGGGCGAGCCGGTCAGCGCGTACGCGGCGACGGCGGCCGCGGCCATCGCCACGGCGGCGGCGATCCCGGCCTTGGCCGCGGTGCCCAGGCCCTCGCCGGCCGCGGCACCCACCGCACTCCCTCCGGAAGCACCGGAAGCACCTGCGGCACCCGCGGCGCCGGCCGCACCCACCGTCGCACCGCCCGACGATCCGGCGGAGGCCGCCGCCGTGCCGGCCGCCGCCGCACCGCCGACCGCGGCGGCGCCGC
Organism: Kitasatospora sp. NPDC058190; assembly: GCF_042883685.1. Taxonomy (NCBI): domain Bacteria; kingdom Bacillati; phylum Actinomycetota; class Actinomycetes; order Kitasatosporales; family Streptomycetaceae; genus Kitasatospora; species Kitasatospora sp. NPDC058190. Next base: position 6,253 of record NZ_JBHVVI010000168.1, on the reverse strand, counting down.
CCACGGCGGCCGCGGCGGCGCCGAACCCGCCGACGCCGACCCAGACCAGCACGCCGCCGGGCAGCAGCGCGCGCAGGCCGGTGTTGATCTCGGTCAGTTCCAGGCAGGCCGCCGTGCAGCGGTCGCACTCCCTGAGGTGGCGCCCGACCTCCGCCGAGGCCCGCTTGCGCAGCGAGCCGCGCGCGTACGCCCCGAGCCGGTTGGCGTAAGCCTCGCACGTGCTGTCCTGGCTGCCGGAGACGTGCGCCTGCAGGAAGCCGGCGGCCAGCCGGTCGCGGGCCCGGTGGGCCTGGACGGCGGTGGCGTTGGCGGTCTTGCCGAGCATCACCGCGACGGTCTTCGGCGACTCCCGCTCGACCTCGGTGTGCCAGAGCACCACCCGGTCGTCCTCGGGGAGTTCGGCGTAGGCCTGCATGACCATGCGCTGGTCGGCCATCGCCATCGCCCAGGCGTCGGCGCCCGGGTCGGCCAGGTCGAGGTCGACCACGGTGGCCGAGCTCTGGGCGAACACGCTGAAGTCGTCGACGAGTTGCTCGCGTCGTTCGCTGCGGGTCCAGGCGGCGGCGACGTTGCGCACAGCCGTCAGCAGGTAGGCGCGGACGGCGAACTCCGGGCCCTTGCCGGCCTTGAGGGCCTGCAGGGTGCGGGCGAAGACCTCGCCCGCGAGGTCCTCGGCGGTGAAGCTGTCCCGGCAGCAGGTCCGCGCGTAGCGGCGCACCGAGTCGACGTGTCGGCGGTAGATCTCCTCGTACGCGGTGTCGTCGCCGGCCCGTACCCGGGCGGTCAACTCGGCGTCGGAGGGTGGGCGCTCGCCGTCCACCGGGTCGGCGGGGGCGGGCACGGTCGGACGGGCCGGGCGGCCGTCGCCGACGAACGCCTCGGGGGCGACGCCGCCCAGGCCCGCCGGGGCCTGGCCGGGCACCCGGCCGGGCGGCAGCGCGGCGGCCGAGGCGGAGAAGGATTCGCGGCTGGGCATCCCGGCCTGGTCGGGGACGTGTCCGGCGCCCGAACCCGCTGTGGGGCCCGGCACTTGGGTGGCACCGGTGTCACCGGGGCCCGCGGCGGACCCTTCGGCGGTACTACCGGAGAGGCCCCCGAAGTCGAGGCCGTACCCGTAGTCGTTCTGTTCCTCGGCGCTCACAACGGACCCCAGATTCCACGACAGCCCCCGTAGTGTGGCAGGGCAGGCGGGAGTGCGTAGGCGCACGGTTCCCCGGCGTGCGGCGCCGACGGCGCGCGAAGGGCGCGCATCGGGACATTGGCTCCAACCACGGGCAAAGGATGGCATAGCGCAGGGAAGGGCGGTAGCGGGACCGGCCGGTACCCACTCTTCCGAGGGGCCGTCGAGGGGGCGTTCGCCCAGCGTGCGGCATCGGGTCGCACGACGCCCGCACCCGGCGCGCGCGCCCTGTCCGCGCGCCGGTGTGCTGCCCAACTCCCGTACTCGTCGGGCGCGTCGACCGTGCCTGGTCCGACGCGTCCACCGTGTCCCCCGTCCGCCGGGGTCGGGCCGCGAGGGGTGTCAGTGAGCCCGCAGCCCGTCCAGCAGGATCTGCAACAGCCGGTCCGACGGCCCGGAGGCCGGTTGACCGTCCGTCTGTGGAGCAACCGCCGCGAAGCCGGCCGCCGTCGGCGCCGAGACCGAGGGACGCGCCGCGTGCACCGGCACCGAGGCCGTCAGCACCAGCACCACGTCGGACACCGTGACGCCCGGCCGCAGTTCACCCGCCGCACCGGCCCGCGCCACCAGGGCGGCCAGCAGTTGCAGCAGCAGCCGGGGATCGGCGTCCGCCGCCGAGGGCTCGACCGCCGCACCGGAGCGCGCCTCCTCGCCGCGCAGGTCGAAGCGGACGGCAGCCGGCACCTCCGACACCCGCTGCTCGGGCACCCGGCCCAGCTCCTCCGCGTACCGGAACGCCTCCGGCGGCAGCAGCCGCCCGGCCCCGGTGCTCACCGCCCTGGCCAGGTACCCGGCCAGCGCCTCCCAGGCGCCGTCGCCGCCGTACAGCGACTCCCGTGCCTGCGCGGTCAGCCAGGCCACCTCCTCGGCGGCGATCCGCTGGACCAGCACCTCCTTGCTCGGGAAGCGCCGGTAGACCGTGCCGACCCCGACCCCGGCCCGGCGTGCCACCTCCTCCATCGGCGCGCCGTAGCCGAACTCGCCGAACACCTCCCGGGCCGCCCGCAGCACGCTCTCCAGGTTCCGCCGGGCGTCCACCCGCAGCCGGGCCCCGGGCACCGGCGCGGCGGCCGGCTGCGGCTCCGCCCGGTACGGGACGGCCGCGTACGACATCCCGCCCGGAGGCGGCAGGTCCACCGGGCCGCGCTGCTCCGGCACCGTGCCCTGTCCGGTGTGCGGTACGCCCGGCCGGCCCAATACCTGCTCCTGTTCCATCATCCCAACTCTCCCCCGCAGGCGTCCGAATCCGGACCCTGTCGTCGCCCGCCCCTGCACCCCCCGGTGCAGCTCAGCCCGTCAGAAATGACCCGATGAACCATCGTTCGTGCCGCCCGTCCCGTTCCGGTGACCACGGTCGTGCCGCCGAGCCGCCCTCACGTCCGGCCCGGCGCGTCGGCACCGTCCGGGGCCCTGTCCGGGAACTAACCTTCCCCGGATGACTGTCCCCCAGTCGGGTTCTCACGCCAACGCTGGAACTGGCCGTAGTGGCCGCTCCACGGTGCGTCGCCGCCGATTGTCATGGCGACGGCTGCTCCGGCACACAATCCGACCATAGTTCACGGCTCTTCGCGTCCGAAAGTGCGTCAGAAAGTCGCCCAGCAAGCACAACCGGCCACGACCGTCACTTCCGTGGCAACCCGCCCCGTACGGACTGTGGACAAGACCACCCCGGCCGGTCCTTCATAGGGGGGCGTGATGGGGGACACCCCCGGCCGCGCGGCCGGGACGAAACGTCACATCGGCAGGAGGTGCACCATCAGGATCCTGATCGCCGGCGGCGGCTGCGCAGGAACGGCCACCGCACTCCACCTCCAACGCGGCCTGCGGGAACGGCTGCGACGCGGCGAGGTCGAGATCACCGTCGTCGAGCCCCAGGCCTACTTCACCTACCACCCGCTGCTGGCCGAGGTCGCGGCCGGATCGATCGACCCGCGGCACATCGTCGTCCCGTTGCGCCGGGCCCTACCGGACTGCCGGGTGCTCACCGCCCGGATCACCCGGATCGAACACGCCGCCCGCCGCGCCCTGGCCGACGCCGCGGGCCCCGGCGAGACCCCCGCGCCGATCGAACTCCCCTACGACGTCCTGGTGGTGGCCCCCGGCTCGGTCTCCCGGACCGCCCCCGTGCCCGGGCTGGCCGAGCACGGGCTCGGCTTCTCCACCGTCGGCGAGGCGGTCGGCCTGCGCAACCACGTGCTGGAACAGCTCGACCTCGCCTCCGCCACCCGCGACCCGGCGCTGCGCCAGTCCGCGCTCACCTTCGTCTTCGTCGGCGCCGGCTACGCGGGCGTCGGCGCGCTCGCCGAACTGGAGGACATGGCCCGCACCGCCGTACGGGACTACCACAACGTCCGCGCCGAGGACCTGCGCTGGGTGCTGGTCGAGGCGACCGACCGGATCCTCGCCGAGGAGTCGCCCGAACTCGCCGAGCACACCCTCGGCCAGCTGCGCGAACGCGGTGTCGACATCCGGCTGCGCACCACTCTGGAGTCCGCCGTCGGCCAGGTCGCCGCGCTCTCCGACGGCAGCCGCTTCGGTGCCCGCACCCTGGTCTGGACAGCAGGCATCCGGCCTTCGCCGATGCTGCGCGACACCGACCTGCCGCTGGACACCCTCGGCCGGGTCCGCTGCCTGGCCACCCTGCAGGCCGTCGGCCCGGACGGGCGCGCCCTGCCCGGCGTCTGGGCGGCCGGGGACTGCGCCGCCGTACCGGACCCCGACGCGGACGGCGCCCCCTGCGCGCCCAACGCCCAGCACGCCTTCGCCCAGGCCGAGTTGCTCGCCCGCAACATCGCGGTGGCCCTGGACGGCGGACCGCACGCGCCGGGCCTCGCCGAGTACCGGCCGGGCCCCGCCGCCTGTTCGACCTCGCTGGGCCTGGGCCGGGCCGTCGCCCACACCCGGCGCGGCGGCCGGCTCACCGGGCGGCGGGCCTGGTGGCTGCACCGGGCCCGGCACCTGCGCCGGCTGCCGAGCACCGAGCGCCGGGTGCGGGTGCTGATGGACTGGGTGCTGGGCGGGGTGTTCTCCCGCGAGGTGGTCTCCCTCGGCGCGATGGAGCACCCGCGGTCGGCCTTCGAGGAGGGTTTCGACTCCGGGCCCGGCCGACCGCCCGGCGCAGCGCCGGAAGCGCCCCGATGAACCGTCCCGCTGCCTCGATGAGCCGGGTTCCTGCCCCGACGGGTGATTGCGCAACCCCAGTGCGACGACTGATCCGACGGCCACGCCGGGCGCGCGACTTCCGGAACCGGCCCTCCGCCTGACAGGATCAGCCCGACCTTGTCATTACCCCGTGTGCTGACGTGCACACAAAAAGTGATGATATGCCTGGAAAACGAGGAAGCGGCCGTCGTTTGAACCTCATGCGCTGGAGCGCCCGGCTCACCGGGGCCCCCTGGCGTGCCGCCCCACCCAACAGGGCCGGCACCGACGAGGGCATGCCCTCCACCGACGGCATCGTCGTGCCCAGCCCCCGCGACCCGACCAGCCCCGCCACCACGCCCGAACTCCTCGACCCGCACAAACCCCAGAACCTGCGCGAGGTCCTCAATCGGATCCCCGCCCCGGTCGCCGTCACCTACGGCCCGCTCCACCAGCTCGGCTACGCCAACCGCGCCTACCGCGAACTCTTCGGCGACCGCCCCACCGGCCTTCCCGCCGGCGAGGCCCTCCCCGAACTCGGCACCATGGGCGTCCTGCCCCTGATGGACCAGGTCATCCGCGGCGGCCGCCCCCGCAGCGTCAAGTCCCGCTGCATCCTCGGCCTCACCGGCAACCGCTACTACAACGTCTCCTGCGTCCCGCTCGGCCCCGGCGACACCGGCGACACCCCCACGGAGGGCCCGCCCGCAGGAGTCCTCATCTTCGCCGCCGAGGTCACCGACCAGGTCCTCGCCGCCGCCCGCCTGCGCGAAGCCGAACGCCGCCAGCGCGAGGCCGCCGTCACCCTCCAGCGCAGCCTGCTGCCGCAGAAGCTCGACCAGCCGGCCGACCTGCGGGTCGCCGCCACCTACCAGCCGGGCGGCGCCGAGGCCGCCGTCGGCGGCGACTGGTACGACGTCATCGCCATCGACGGCGGCCGCACCGCCCTCGTCATCGGCGACGTCATGGGACGCGGCCTGCGGGCGGCCGCCGTGATGGGCCAGCTGCGCACCGCTGTCCGCGCCTACGCCCGCCTCGACCTGCCCCCGCACGAGGTGATGCGCCTGCTCGACGGCCTCGCCATGGAGATCGACGCCAACCAGATCGCCACCTGCACCTACGCCGTCTGGGACCCGCAGCGCAGCACCCTCTCCTACGCCTCGGCCGGCCACCTCCCGATGCTGCTGCGCTGCCCGGACGGAACCATCCTGCGCAGCGAGGAGCAGAACGGCCCCCCGCTCGGCACCGGCGACGGCCTGCACGTCTCCCACACCCTGCGCCTGCTGCCCGGCACGACCGGCGTCCTCTATACGGACGGCCTGGTCGAGCGCCGGGACGAGGACATCGACCAGGGCCTCGACCTGCTGGCCCGCACCCTCACCGGTGCGATCGGCGCCCCCGAGGTGATCTGCGCCCGTCTCCTCCGGGCGATGGGTGTGACCTCGGAGCACGACGACGACGTCGCCGTCCTGGCCTTCCATCTGCCGGCGGAGAAGGACGCTGAGAATCCGGTTGCGGAGCTTGACTCGGCCACTCCCGAGGTCTAGTGTTCTTCGAGCTGCCTGGCAGGGAGCACCGGACACGCATTTGCGCGGACGGTCCCGAGGTGGCCAATCCTCTGAAACACCACTTCCGGTTCGTGCCGGTCGTTTTCGCGTTCTCGCGGTGCGGCTCGGTGCTTATTCGGCGTGCGCGTTTTATCGGATTGCGGTCGATTCGCTTTTCGGAGTGAGGATCGGCTAGAGTTTGAAACGTCGGACGGGGCGTCAAACCCCAGAAGACACCGGCGAGTTGGATGAAGGAAGCCCCGGAAACGGAGCAGAAAACATCTGATAAGCTGGAAACACGAAAGAACGAAGCGCCCGGAGGGCCCGCTGGAAGGCGGTCCGAAGGAAGCGTCCGTTCCTTGAGAACTCAACAGCGTGCCAAAAG
>NZ_JBHVVI010000167.1:0-16107 GCF_042883685.1 Kitasatospora sp. NPDC058190 | reverse complement strand
GGGGGGGGGGGGGGGGGGGGGGGGGGGGGGGGGGGGGGGGGGGGCCGGGGGGGCCCCCCCCCCCCCCCCCCACGGGGTGGGTGACTGGCGTGTCCCTGCTGGGACGGCCCTCGTTGTTCCCGGCGTCGGAACCGAGTAGTGGGAGGCCCCGGGATGCGGCGCCGAGTTGGGGTGTGGGCGCGGTGGGTGGGGGTGGCGGGCTGGTGCCTGGTGCTGCTCACGGGGTGTGGTGGCGGCGGCTCGGCGGGCGCGCCTGCCGAGGATGCGGCCGGAGCGGCCGGCGCCTCGTACACCCCGCCCCCGCCGCCGTCCCGGGCGGTGCTCACCGCGCTGCCCGCGGACGGCGCCCAGGACGTTCTTCCGGAGGGCCCGGTGCGGGTGAACGCCGCCCAGGGGCGGCTGGTGTCGGTCCGGCTGGCCGACGGCAAGGGCGTCGAGCTGCCCGGCACGATCAGCCCGGACGGTGCCGCCTGGGCACCGGACGGCCCGCTGCCACTCGGCACCGCCCTCACCCTGGACGCGGTCGCCGAGGACGACCAGGGCCAGCGGGCGGCCCAGCACTCGGCGTTCTCGACCGTCGCCCGGGCGCACACCTTCGTCGCTTTCTTCACCCCGGAGGACGGGTCCACGGTCGGCGTCGGGATGCCGGTCTCGCTGCGCTTCAGCCGTCCGATCGCCGACCGGGCCGCGGTGGAGAAGGCCGTCCAGGTCACCGCCGACCCGCCGGTGCCGGTGGCCGCGCACTGGTTCGGCAACCAGCGGCTGGACGTCCGCCCGCGGCAGTACTGGGCGGCCGGCACCAAGGTCACCGTGGCGTTGCGGCTCAAGGACGTGCAGGGCGCGCCGGGCGTGTTCGGCTCCCAGACCCGGGACCTGCACTTCACCGTCGGCCGGGCGCAGGTCTCCACCGTCGACCTGGACGCGCACACCCTGACCGTCCGGGCCGGGCAGGGCGGCAAGGTGGTCCGGGTGCTCAAGGTCTCCGGGGGCAGCCCCGACCACCCCACCTACCGGGGCGTGATGGTGGTGTCGGAGAAGTACAAGGTGACCCGGATGAACTCGCAGACCGTCGGGATGGGCAACGAGTACGACATCAAGGACGTCCCGCACGCGATGCGGCTGACCGCCTCCGGTACCTTCCTGCACGGCAACTACTGGGCCGACCCGGGGGTGTTCGGCACCGCCAACACCAGCCACGGCTGCATCGGCCTGGCCGACGCCAAGGGCGGCACGAGCAAGGACACCCCGGCGGGCTGGCTGTTCGAGCACACCGTCCCGGGGGACGTGGTGGAGGTGAAGGCCTCGGCCGGGGACGTCGTGCCGCCGTCGAACGGGCTGGGCGACTGGAACGTGCCGTGGGACCAGTGGGTGGCCGGGAGCGCCCTGCACTGACCCGTCACGCCCTTCACCTCCGGTTCACCCACCTCCCCCGAGGATTCACTCAGACGGCCCAGTTATCCTGCTCCGGCGCGTCGGCGCCGGGTCCCGGCGTCCGGAGGCGAGCGAGCGAACAACAGCGCGAAAGATCGGCACCCGGTGCAACTCATGGGGGCTCTCGACGCGTCAAGAGAGTGGACACCGGGAGGGGAGATTCCGTGAAGACGGGTAAGGCGGCCAGCGCCGCGATACGCACCAGCAACCGCTACGGGCGCAGGGCTGCGATGGCGTTGGTCATGGGTGGGGTGCTGCTGCTCACGGCGGCGTGCAACGACGACAAGGGCGGCAGTTCAGGGGACGCCGCCGCGACTGCGTCCGCGGACGCGAACGGGACGGCCGCCCCGGGGGGCAACGCGGCCACGCCGAAGGCCTCGGCGGCCGTGCTCGCGGTCGAGCCGAAGGACGGCGCCCAGGACGTCGCGCCGAACGCGCTGCAGGTGTCGGTCTCGAACGGCAAGCTCACCACGGTCGATGTGACCGACAAGAACGGCAAGCCGGTCGAGGGCGCGATCACCGCGGACGGCACCGGCTGGAAGCCCTCGGCGGCGCTCGCCGTCGGGATGGCGTACAAGGTGAACGCGCAGGCCAAGGACGACGCCGGGCAGGTGTCCGCGTCGACCACGTCGTTCACCACGCTGACGCCGGACAAGAAGGTCTCCACCAACGACAACATCAGCGACGGCGCCACCTACGGCGTCGGCATGATCGTCTCGGTGAACTTCAGCAAGAGCGTCAAGAACAAGGACGCCGTCCTCAAGGGCATCTCCTTCGAGGCCAGCGACGGCACCACGGTCAAGGGCCACTGGTTCGGCGACAACCGGCTGGACTTCCGCCCGGAGAACTACTGGAAGCCGGGCACCAAGGTGACGGTGCACTACCGGCTGAAGAGCGTCGAGGTCGCGCCGGGCGTCTACGGCGACGTGGACAAGGACGAGCCGTTCACCATCGGCCGCTCGATGATCTCCACCGCGGACGCCAAGTCGCACCAGATGACGATCGAGCGGGACGGCAAGAGCACCACCGTGCCGGTCACCCTGGGCGCGGACGCGACGCCGTCCTGGGGCGGGACGATGGTGATCATGGAGAAGGACAAGGTCACCCACATGGACTCGCACACCGTCGGCCTCGGCGGCGAGTACGACATCAAGGACGTCCCGCACGCGATGCGGCTGACCTCCTCCGGCACCTTCGTGCACGGCAACTACTGGGCCGACCCCGCCCCCTTCGGCAAGGTCAACAAGAGTCACGGCTGCATCTCGATGGCGGACGAGAAGGGTGGCAGTGACAGCTCGGTCGCGGGCAAGTTCTTCAACGACTCGATGGTCGGCGACGTCGTGAAGATCGCGAACACCAAGGAGAAGACCGTCTCGCCGTCCAACGGGCTGGGCGGCTGGAACGTCGACTGGGCCAGCTGGTAGGTCGGCGGGTTTGTCGCCGAGCGGCTCGATCCTCACCCGTTGGGGTTCGGGCCGCTCGGTTTTTGGGGCAAGAAGCCCCTCGAATGGCGCAACCTTTCCGGTGACCGGGCGCGTATACGGGTCGGGTCCGCCGGTGCGTCGGGTCCGCCGGTCCGTCGGGTGCGTCGGGTCCACGGGGAGTTCTGAGGGAGGGAGTCGACGTGAGGTCGATACGCAGGGTGGTGGCCGCCGGTCTGGTCGGCGGGGCGATGGCGTTGACCGCGGCCTGTGGCGGCGGCGGTGGCGGGGGCGGCAGTGCCGCGAAGGCCGACCTGGGGGCCGGCGCGGCCGCCTCCAAGCCCGCCGCAGCGCCCGCCGCGGCGTCCGCCAGTTCGGCGCCGAAGGTGTCGGCGGCCACGGTGAGCATCGAGCCGAAGAGCGGCGCGGTGGACGTGGCGCCGGGCGCGCTCAAGATCGGGGCGACCGCCGGCAAGCTCACCACCGTCAAGGTGAGCGACCGGACCGGCAAGGAGGTCGCCGGCACCATCGCCGCGGACGGCTCCAGCTGGACCCCGTCCACCGGCCTCTCGGTGGGCACCGCCTACCAGGTCAGCGCGATGGCCGCGGACGCCGACGGCGTGGTCGCCACGGCGGACAGCAGCTTCACCACGCTGACCCCGGAGGCGCTGGCCAAGGCCTCCGACAACGTGGACGACAACGCCACGTACGGCGTCGGCATGATCGTCTCGGTGGACTTCAGCAAGGACGTCAAGAACAAGGACGCGGTCGCGAAGGGCATCTCCTTCGAGAGCGACAACGGCACGGTGGTCAAGGGCCACTGGTTCGACGACCGCCGGCTGGACTTCCGCCCGGAGCAGTACTGGAAGCCGGGCACCAAGGTGACGGTGCACTACCGGCTCAAGAGCGTGGAGATCGCCCCCGGGGTGTACGGCAGTGACCGGGACGAGCCCTTCACGATCGGGCGATCCCAGGTTTCGACGGTTGACGCCGCCGCGCACAAGATGACGGTGGTCCGGGACGGGCAGTCGAGCGACATCGACATCACCTCCGGCTCGTCCGAACACCCCACCTGGAACGGGACGATGGTGGTCATGTCCAAGGAGGGCACGGTGCGGATGCAGTCCAGCACCCTGCCCGGCATGACCGGCTCGCCCTACGACCTGCAGGTGCCGCACTCGATGCGGCTGACCACCAGCGGGACGTACGTACACGGCAATTACTGGAGCGACGCCTTCGGGGAGGACAACGTCAGCCACGGCTGCGTGGGCCTCAAGGACGTCAAGGGCGGCGCGGACGGCACCTCGATGGGCAAGTTCTACGACGGCTCGATGGTCGGGGACGTGGTGATCGTGAAGAACTCCACCAAGAAGGAGACGCTCGACCCGTCGAACGGGCTGAGTGGCTGGAACGTGCCGTGGAGCCAGTGGTAATCGCCAGGTAGGGGCCGTTTGCCGTCAACCCGGGCTTGACTGGTTCAGGCCCGGGTCGTCGCTTTCCTGCCCCCGGCATATGCCGCCCCGGGGGAGATCCTTTGCTCATTGTCCGTACGCGGGCGCTTGCGTTCCGCAATGATGGTCCGCATGGCGGGTTGGGGCGAAACAGATCAGTCATCGGTTCCCGGGGTCGGCGTGGTGGCCGAAGCGTCCTGGATCGACGTCCAGGGAGCGCTCTCGGCGCTGGAGCGGCTCAGTTCCCGGGAGCTGCGGGAGATGTATTCGGGCAGGCTGTGCGATCAGTCCGCGCCGAACGAGGTGCGGTTGCCGTCCCGGCCGGAGTCGGGCCCGGTGGCCCGCAAGCTGGTGTTGGACGTCCTGGAGTCCTGGGAGCTCCACCAGCACCTGGAGGCCGGGGAGTTGCTCACCAGTGAGCTGGTGTCCAACGCGGTGCGGCACGCCGCCGGACGCACCATCGGCCTCCACGTCAGCCGCAAGCCGGGATGGCTGCGGATCGAGGTCCGCGACTCCTCGCGGGCGCTTCCCTGCATGATCCTCGCCGAGGCCAAACCGGTGAACGAGCGCGGCCGCGGGCTGAAGATCGTCGACGACCTCGCGGACCGGTGGGGTGCGGACCTGCTGCCGCGGGGCAAGGGCGTCTGGTTCGAGCTGCGGATCCGCGAGCGGCACTGAGTCGCGCTTTCGGGTCCGGATACGCGCAGGGCCCCCGGTTCGCCGTGTTCCGGCGGATGGGGGCCCCTGCAAGTCATCGCGCCGGCCAAGGGGGTGCGTGCCGCGCGATGGGCGTCGGCAGTGCCAGGTCGGGCCCGCCGAAGTTCGATGCCTTGACTATCGCACGAATCTCAGCATATGGGCAAACCGGGCGTCTTGGATTGCAAGGTTTGTAACCTACTTCACCTTTAGATTTTGCATAGGTTAACGCCGCCACCTGTGAATATTCATGATCCCTGGCACGGTCGGCCTACTCGGCCGTCCGCCAGGGGTTCCGCAGCGAGAGCATCGGGGTGTCGACGCCGAGCCTCGTCGCGGTGCTGTGCAGCGACTCCCGCAGGTACGGGTAGAGAACGGTGATCCCGATCTGCTCGATGAACCGCTGTTGGAGGCCCGGTGCCAGTTCGAACGGCCCACCGGCGGAGAATGCGGCCACGGCATCGACGGCGAAGTCCGCCTGGGTGTTGCCCACCTCCAGGCGGCACCGCACCTCCAGCACGGTCCCGTCGTCCCCCTCGCGGAGCCATGTGAGGAGAGATGTCCGACCGTCCTCCTCCAGCCGCGCCTCCTGCTGATCGAAGAGGCGGCGGCCCGAGACCTCCAGGAACGTGACGTCCAGGAGCTCGGCGGCCTCGGCGATCTCGTCGAGAGATGCGAACCGCCGAACCTGCTTGCGCGTGGACGAGCCGGCCATCACGTGGCCACCGGCCTCTGGCTGTCCGGCTCCCAAGCTGCGAGCCGGGGCTTGGGCCCGCGCTCGCGGACGGCCACGTGGACCTCGACCTCGACGGGGGCCGGTTGCCAGGCGGGCACGACGGCCGAGCAGGTGTGATCGACCATGCTGTGGAGTTGGGCGCCGACCGCCCGCGCGTAGCGCTGCAAGGTGGAGTAGCGGGCGTCGCCCCCGACGCGTTCGAACTCGGAGATCGTCGACTGGGACGTTCCCATGCGCTGTGCGACTTCGCGCTGGGTGAGGCCGCGCTTCATGCGGGCCACGACCAGTGTCTCCACCAACTCGGCGTATGCCTGGGCGTCTTCCAGGCTCGCTGCGGTGTGGGGGTCGTTCGGGTCGATACCGAGTAGATCATGCAGTGTGGAAGCCACGCTCTCCCTCCTCCTCCCGTTGTTTCAACAGTATCGCCCAAAGCCGATACCGAGAGCTGGGTCTTCACTCATTGGGCTGTCTTCGGGTCGGCGCTCCGTCAACCGGGTCGGCGCTCCGTCAACGAGCTTGAAGGAGTTGGGTGTTGTCGCCCCGGAGCCCTTGGCGGATGCGGTCGGCATGGCGGCGGACGGCGATGGGGGAGAGCGCGCCGGGGCGTGGTGGCGGGGCTTTGGTGGCCCGACCGCTGCGGCAGGCGCGGCAGAGGCCGCCGAGGAGGGCGTGCGGGCGGCAGGGGGTGCGGCAGTCGGTGCACTCGATGATGCGGGTGGGCTGCTGCTGGGGGAGCGGGCGTTCCGGGGGCATCTTGTCGATCAGGCGGCGGCGGGTGAAGGCCGCCGGGCTGTGGACCGGCGTCGGCAGGCCTGCCGTGAGGGCCGCCGTGAAGAGGGCCGGGGTGGTGCCCCGGGCCAGCCACTCGGCGGCGAGCGGTTCGAGGGCCTCGCAGTCGGCGGCGGAGAGGGCCAGGCGGGTGTCCGCGACGCCCAGGCCGGCGAGGGCGGCGTAGGCGGGGGACACCGAGGAGGGTGGGGTGGCGCTTCGCTCCTCCGGGGGATCGGGTGCCGAATCCGTTGACGCCTCCGGCGCCCCTCCTGTGGCCAGGAAGTAGTTCCACCAGGCGTCGCTGTGGGGCGTGCGGGAGAAGTAGGTGCGGAACACCCACTGGGGTCGTTCGGCGTTCACGCGCTCGCGGACGCGACGCAGGTGACCTGCGGTGGAGAGGTTGTTGAGGGCCGTACGGACGGCCATCTGCCCGAAGAGGGGCTGGTAGACGGCGAGGGTCTTGACGTCCATCGCGGCGCCGTCGGGGAGGTTGTTGATCAGGCTGGCGAGGTACGCCTCGCGGACCGGGAGGTGCGCGAAGTCGTCGGCAGCCGGAGGGAGTTCCCCCGGGGCAGTCTGCTTGCCGTATCCGGGGGAGGCCATGGGGGTAGAGTCGCGGGTAGCCACTGGATCGAGTCTCTTTCGATCGTGATGGTCAGACCCCCGTTCGGTGTTCCCGCACCGGCCGGGGGTTGATTCGTTAGTGGGCACGCTACACGGCGCGACCAGCCGTGGCGAAGTCGTGACGATTAGTCATATCTGCTGCGTGCAGGGCTGGTTGGAAGGTGGTTACCCACCCGTTCCACTAAGGGGTCACTCGGGCTTGGCGGCTTGAGCTTCGGTCGCGAAGGCGACGAAGGCGGACCAGGCGTTGGGGGAGAAGGTGAGGGTCGGGCCGGCCTTGTCCTTGGAGTCCCGGACGTGGATGGCGGCGGGGGAGGGGGCCACCTCGACGCACTCGCCTCCATCGCTAGTGCTATAGCTGGACTTGAACCACTGGAGACTGGTGCTCATAGCTCCTCCGCCATCTCTCTGATGAGCGCTTTCGACTCCTCAATGCTGAGGGCCTGCGTGCGGATCATGCCATGGCGCTGCGACAGTGTGTTCACCTGCGCCAGGTCGGCGTAGAGGATGCCTGTCTTCTGGCCCTCCACGTAGGCAAGCTGCTCGTGTTCCGGAGTCTCCAGGAGGATCATCGGCCCGTCTAGAGCCGCGTAGGCCGCGCGGTTGAGCGGGAGCACCTGGATCGAGACGTTGCGCAGTCGACCAACCTCTAGCAGGTGTTCGAGCTGGCGCTTCATGACGCCTTTGTTGCCCACGACTGCGCGGAATGCGGCTTCGTTGATCACGAAGCCGAACAGCGTGGTCGGCGAGTTCCGCAGTCGCTCCTGCCTCTGCATTCGACCGGACACGCGCGACGCGACGGTCTCGTCGTCCAGCGGTGGGTAGGTGTTGCCGATCAGCTCGCGCGCGTACTCCTCGGTTTGCAGCAAGCCGGGGATGAGTAGAGCTGTGTACACCTGAATCGCGATCGCTTCGCGCTCGGCATGCGTGTAGCTCTGCGAGTAGGGCGAGAACTTCTCGGGCTTCAGGTAGTCGACCGCCCCCAGCAGCATCCCCCGCGCATTGCACAACTCATCAGCCACCGTGAGCAACTTGAGCGACGGCTTCCGCCTCCCCGCCTCCATCGACCGCACGCTCTCGTAGTCGTAGCAGGACGCCTTGCACAACTCCTCGCGCGTGACCCCGGCCTGCTCCCGCCACCGTTTGATCTGATCGCCGCAGTACTTCCAGGCCATCGGGTTCTGCTTCGGCGTGGTCATCCCGGCCCCCTCATCGTCCCTGGTCATCCAGCGGTCGACTCTCACGCTGTACCGACGGTGTGACTACTGAGGGTATGCCTGGCTCCCGACTCTTGAGGGGTGAAATGGCCGAACTCAGTCCTTGTGAGTGAAGCCCGAAAGTCAACACCCCCAAGGACTCTGATGATCACTCAGCCCGTCGACGCCGTCGAGTGGATGCTCCCCCGCCACCCCCGCAGTGCGAGCCGCGCCCGCATCCGGCTCCTCCGGCAGGCCTTCGACTGGCAGATCGACGTCGAGTCCACCGAGACCGCCCTGATCCTCCTGAGCGAACTCGTCACCAACGCCTGTCACCACGCCCGTGCCCCGCGCGACCGCCTGATCGGCATCCGCGTCCTGCTTCCCACCCTCTCCCTCCTCCGCGTCGAGGTCTCCGACGCCTGCCCCGACCTCCCTGTCCCCCGCCACGCGGCCCCCGACGACGAGTCCGGCCGGGGCCTCGAACTCGTCGCCGCCCTCGCCACCTCCTGGGGCGCCCACCCGCGCGGCGAGGGCTACATCGGCAAGACCGTCTGGTTCACGCTCGCCCTCCCCTCGCCGGCCAACCCGCCCGCCCCGGACGAAGCCTTCGCGGAAGATGTGGCCTCCGCTCGCGCCCTGCTCGATGGCGAGGCGACGGAGTGGCCGGCCACCTGAAAGCGTCCTGGCCTGCGGAGGAAGTCGGGCCCGTCGACTTCCTGCGCAGGCCAGATACCATCGGGCCTGTGAACTCGTACTGGCGCGTCGCGCTGCCACCGCTCAGCGCCTGATCGGGCGCGCGCTTCGGTGGCTTGATCCCTGAGACCCCCGGTTCAGCCTGGTGTGGCTGCCGTGGGGCTGTGGCGTGCGCCCGTTCTCGAAACCAGTTCCTCTGACGGTCTTCGACGACGGAAGTTCACGACTGTGCCGAATCGTTTGTCCGCGCCCGAGCGCGCTCGCTTCACCCCTGCTCCTCGCCGTACCCGCCGGATCGACGGGCCACTGCCCATCCTGGCCTCCGCGTTGCTGTGGGGCACCACCGGGACCGCCAGCTCGCTGGCGCCCACTGGCGCCCCGGCGACCGGGATCGGCTCCGCCGCGCTGGTGCTCGGCGGATTGCTGCTGTTCCTCACCGACCGCTCCGCCTGGTCGCTGCCCCGGCAGTGCGGCACGCGTGAGCGGTGGCTGCTGGCGGTGGGGGCCGTCGCGGTGACGGCGTACCCGCTCACCTTCTACCCGGCGGTGACCCGCACCGGGGTGGCGGTGGCCACCGTGATCGCCCTGGGAAGCGCCCCGGTGTTCACCGGGCTGCTCGGCTGGCTCGCCCGGCAGGGGCGCCCCGGCGGGCGCTGGGCCGGGGCCACGGCGCTGGCCGTGCTCGGTTGTGCCGTGCTGGTGCTCGGGCCCGAACTCGCCGGTGGCGGCGCGGCGGTGGACCCCGTCGGGGTGCTGCTGGCGGCGCTCTCGGGGCTCTCGTACGCGGTGTACTCGCTGATCGCCGGCCGACTGATCGCGGCCGGGCACCCGTCCGGCGGGGTGATGGGCGCGATGTTCGGCGGGGCGGCGGTGCTGGTGCTGCCGGTGCTGCTGGCCGGCCCGACCGGCTGGCTGCTCTCGGCGCGCGGGGCGGGGGTGGTGCTGCACCTCGGGGTGATCACCACCTTCCTCGCCTACCGGCTCTTCGGCCACGGCCTGCGCCACACCTCGGCCCAGACCGCCACCACGCTGACGCTCGCCGAACCGGCCGTCGCCGCCGTCCTCGGCGTCGCGGCGCTGGGGGAGCGGCTGCCCGCGCTCTCCTGGTGCGGCCTCGCCGTCCTCGCGGGCGGATTGGCGTTCCTCACTCTCCCGGGTCGCCGGTAGGTCAGTTGCTGCGCAGGAAGTCGGCCCGATCGACTTCCTGCGCAGCAACTGCCCGGCGGGTAAGGCGAGGTGATCGTGTGATTGTCGGGGGCCGCGTCGCTCGCGGCGCAGGGCTGGCGGTCGGTCGGACGGCGTCGTTCCGCGATCTTGACCGTGTTCGGGTGGCTACGATCAGCGGATATGACGACGCCGCCCGATGAAGGCATCCACCCGTTCCGCATCGCCGTTCCGGAGAGCGACCTGGAGGACCTGCGTCAGCGCCTCGACCGAACGCGCTGGCCGGACGAGCTGCCGGGGGTCGGCTGGGCCTACGGGATCCCGCGCGACTACCTGATGGAGCTGGCCGGCTACTGGCGGCACGAGTACGACTGGCGGGCCGCCGAGGCGCGGCTCAACCAGTGGCCGCAGTTCACCACGACGATCGACGGCGCCAACATCCACTTCCTGCACGTCCGTTCGCCGGAGCCGGACGCGGTGCCGCTGCTGCTGTCGCACGGCTGGCCCGGTTCGATCGTCGAGTTCGCCGAGCTCATCGGACCGCTCACCGACCCCCGGGCGCACGGGGCGGGCCCGTGGCCGGCCTTCCACCTGGTGATCCCGAGCCTGCCCGGTTTCGGCTTCTCCGGTCCGACCCGGGAGGCCGGCTGGGAGTACCGGCGGATGGCGGCGGCCTTCGCCGAGCTGATGCGACGACTGGGCTACGACTCGTACGGGGTGCAGGGCGGCGACTGGGGCTCCGCGATCTCGCGGGAGCTCGGCCGGGTGCACCCCGAGCGGGTGATCGGGGTGCACCTGAACCTGATCCCGGGGGGTGCGGTGGAGAGCGAGCCCACCGAGGAGGAGCTCGCCGGGCTCTCCGCGCCGGAGCGGGCGCGGACGCTGGCCTCCTGGGAGCGGATGCGCGAGTGGAACCGGGAGCGCAAGGGCTACGCGGACATCCAGGCCACCCGGCCGCAGACCCTCGCGTACGGCCTCACCGACTCGCCGGTCGGTCAACTGGCCTGGATCGCCGAGAAGTTCAAGGAGTGGACGGACTCCGCGGAGCGCCCCGAGGACGCCGTCGGCCGGGACCAGCTGCTCACCAACGTGATGCTCTACTGGCTCACCGGGACGGCCGGGTCCTCGGCCCGGCTCTACTACGAGCGCACCCACGCCGACTACTGGGGCCGGCCGGTCGAGCCGTCGACCGCCCCGACGGCCGTGGCGCTGTTCCCGGAGGAGAACTTCCTGGTCCTGCGGCACATCGCGGAGCGGACCAACAACATCGTGCGCTGGACGGAGCTGGACCGGGGCGGCCACTTCGCCGCGATGGAGGAGCCGGACCTGCTGGCCGCCGACATCAGGGCCTTCTTCGGGGAGCTGCGCCCGGCGGGCGCCTAGCCGCGGCAGTGCGCCGCCTCCAGCTCCTGCGGAGCCGACCTCGGCGCGGCGCCGCAGGGCGCCGGCGCGCCGGTGATGGCACGGCGTCAGGGCCTGACCATGGCGCAGGAAGTCGGCCCGGCCGACTTCCTGCGCAGTGGCGTTGGGACGGGTGCCACGTCGAGGAGACCTGCCGATCGGTGGGGGAAGTCGAAGGCGGGTGGGGCGGGTGACCACCCGTCGGCGTTCAGGGCCCGGGGCGGCCTCCTGGGGCATGTCCGCGACTGCCTGGACGGGCTCCGCGGGGGGCAGGGGGTGGTGGAGCCCGTCTGGAGGACGGGGTCCGAGTCCTGCCGCCGGAGTGCGCCGTCGGTGGTCCGGATCAGGCCGTCCATCCGTCGGCGCGTCCAGGTCAACCGTTGACAGTGCCTCGCTGCGGGGCATAGTCTCGGCGGTATTCGATCAAGATTCCGAAGCCCGGTCTCCGGATCTTTCATACGGGGGTATGACAATGAAGACGGTGCGGAGCGGACCTGTCTCCTTGCTCGGCTTTCTTCCGATGCATCAGTAGCCGCTCAGCTTTCTCGTCCCCGCCGTTCGCAACGAATTCCCGCGCCGCCCGCCAGGATCGAGGGGGCCGGTGACGGGGGATTCCTTGCCGGTGCCTCTCGAAGCATTTCCGCTGGCCCGACAGTGCGCGCTGTGAACTGAACTCCCGTTCGTGCGCGCCGGTACGGAGCGGTCGACCGCATGGGGCGCCCGGCGGCGTGGCGGTCGGGTGCGCGAAATTCAGAACAGCTTGACGCGGTGTTCCCCTGTGGGTGGGCGCCGAATTTGTAGCGGTGTGCACTGAATATTGCCGGCCGCGATTGTACCGAATTAAACGAGGCGTCGGGGGGCGGTCGTGGCATTGATTCCTGTCGGGATTCCCAGTTCGAACTCCGGGATGTGAATTCCGGAGATTATTTGTGTGCGCCCCACCTGTTTTCCTGGCCGGCCGCACCGACGGCCGCGAGCCGGCGATCGGATCCCCGGTCACCAGCCGCTCTGTAGTCGAACTGGATGGCCTCGTCGGGTACTTCGTCAACGCGCTGGTGCTGCGCCTGGACGTGTCCCCACAGCGGTCCTTCACCGACCTGCCGCCCAGGCCCGGGAGGTGGTGGCCGACGCGCAGGCGCACAAGGGCCTGCCGTTCGCCGACCTCGTCCGCACCCTGGTGTCCGAGCCCGAGCCGGCGCACGCGCCGCTGTTCCAGGCGATGTTCAACCTGGTACCGGCTCCGGCTCCGGCTGGTACGGGCGGCGCCGCGGAGCGGGGCGGCACTGGCGGCCTGGACATGACGATGCGTCAGAACAGCACCGGGACCGTCAGGTTCGACCTGAGCCTGGCGGTGCGCGAGACCGACTCCCACCTGGAGGGCTACTTGGAGTACAGCACGGACCTGTTCGCCCGGGGCACCGCCGAGTCGCTGGTCCGCGGCTACGTGGACCTGCTGGAGCTGATCGTGCGCCGGCCGGACGCGGACCTCGCCCGGCCGGCCCGGCGGTCCGAGGGCACGGAGGGTGCCGCATGAACGCGCTGACCGCCACCGTGCTCGGTGACGTGGCCATCGTCGTCCTGGTGTCCTGGCTGTTCGGCAGCCTCGCCCGGCGACTCGGGCAGCCCACCGTGGTCGGCCAGATCGTCGCCGGCGTCGCCCTGGGACCGACCCTGCTGGGCCGGCTCCCGGGCGACCTGTCCACCTTCCTGTTCCCCACCGGGGCCCGGCCGTTCCTGGCGATACTCGCCCAGGTCGCGATCGTGCTCTTCATGTTCGTGGCGGGCTACGAGATCGACTTCCGCACCCTCCGGGCGGGGCGCACCGCGGTGGACGTCGCGGTGGTGGGCCTGCTGGTCCCGATGGGGCTGGGCCTGGCGACCGTCCAGCTGGGCGGCGGACTGTTCTCCGCCGTGGACCCGGACCACGTCGGCCACCGCTCGTTCGCGCTGTTCATGGCGGTGGCCGTCTCGATCACCGCGCTGCCGGTGCTGGCGGCCATCGTGCGCGAGCGCGGGGTCGCCGGCACCCGGGCGGGCACGGTGGCACTCGCGGCGGCCGGGATCATGGACGTGGTGGCCTGGCTGGTGCTGGCCGCGGTGCTCAGCGACTCCGGTCAGCCGGCCCCGTTCTCCTGGATGGTCGCGCTGGCCCTGCTGGTCGCTTTCGCCGGGTTCCTCTTCGGCGTGGCCCGCCCGGCCCTGCGATGGTGGCTGGACCGGCCGGCCGGGCTGCTGAGCAACCCGGTGCCACCGGTACTGGTGCTCACCCTGGCCAGCGCCTGGGTCACCCAGTCGCTCGGGTTGCACGCCGTGTTCGGCGGGTTCCTCGCGGGCCTGGCCATGCCGCGGCGCGACGGCGGCCCGGACGCCGACATCCTGAAGCCGATGGAGCAGACGTCGGCCGCGCTGCTGCCGCTGTTCTTCGTCATCACCGGGCTCTCCGTGGACATCGGCTCGCTCGGCGCGAGCGACTTCGCCCTGCTGGGCGTGCTCGTGCTGATCGCGGTCGCCGGCAAGGCCCTGCCCACCTACGGGGTGACCCGGCTGCGCGGTCTGCGGCCCCGGCAGTCGGCCCTGGTCGCCGTCATGGTGAACACCCGCGGGCTCACCGAACTCATCGCCCTGGACGTCGGTCGATCGGCCGGGCTGATCGGCCAGAAGCTGTACGCCGTCCTCGTCCTCATGGCGCTCGTCACGACTTTCATGACCGGCCCGCTGCTCCAGTTCATCGGCAAGGGGAGGGAGGACGGGCCGCCGCAGGCCCGCCCGGAGCAGCTCGAACACTCACACAGCAGTACCGCACATACGGCACAGGCCGCCACCGGCGGCGAAGAAACGGGAGACGGATTAGCGTGAGCAACACCGAAGCATTTGACGTCGTGGTCGTCGGCGGCGGGCCCGGTGGTTCGACCCTGGCCGCGCTCGTGGCCAAGCAGGGGCACTCGGTGCTGCTCCTGGAGAAGGAGGTCTTCCCCCGCTACCAGATCGGCGAGTCGCTGCTGCCGTCCACCATCCACGGCATCTGCAAGATGTCCGGCGCGGCGGACGAGCTGGCCAAGGCGGGCTTCCCGCTCAAGCGCGGCGGCACCTTCCGCTGGGGTGCCAACCCGGAGCCGTGGACCTTCTCGTTCTCGATCTCCCCGAAGATGGCGGGCCCGACCTCCACCGCCTACCAGGTCGAGCGGTCCAAGTTCGACAAGATCCTGCTGGACAACGCCAAGAAGGTCGGCGCGGTGGTCCGCGAGGGCTCCGCGGTCACGGAGATCCTGGAGGACGACGACCGGGTCACCGGCGTGCGCTACACCGACGACCAGGGCGTGAGCCGGGAGGTCTCGGCCCGCTTCGTGGTGGACGCCTCCGGCAACCAGAGCCGGCTCAACCAGAAGATCGGCGGCCACCGGGAGTACTCGGACTTCTTCCGCAACCTGGCGCTGTTCGGATATTTCGAGGGCGGCAAGCGGCTCCCCGAACCGAACCGCTTCAACATCCTCTGCGTGGCGTTCGACAGCGGCTGGTTCTGGTACATCCCGCTGAGCGACACGCTCACCAGCGTCGGCGCCGTCGTCCGGCGCGAGCTGGCGGAGAAGGTCCAGGGCGACCCGGAGAAGGCGCTCCAGGCGCTGATCGACGAGTGCCCGATGATCGCGGACTACCTTTCCCCCGCCACCCGGGTCACCGAGGGTCAGTACGGCCAGATCCGCGTCCGCAAGGACTACTCGTACCACCACACCACGTTCTGGCGCCCGGGGATGATGCTCGTCGGCGATGCCGCCTGCTTCGTCGACCCGGTGTTCTCCTCCGGCGTGCACCTGGCCACCTACAGCGCGCTGCTGGCCGCCCGGTCCATCAACAGCACGCTGGCCGGGACGGTCGAGGAGGAGGTGGCGATGAACGAGTTCGAGGCGCGCTACCGCCGCGAGTACGGCGTGTTCTACGAGTTCCTGATGTCCTTCTACGACATGCACCAGGTGGAGGACTCCTACTTCTGGGAGGCCAAGAAGGTCACCCGGAACAGTGAGGCCGAGCTGGAGTCCTTCGTCGACCTGGTGGGCGGCGTCTCCTCCGGTGAGGCCGCGCTCAGCGACGCGGAGACGCTCGCGAAGCGCCTGCACACGCAGAACGAGGAGTTCGCCGCCGCGGTCGAGACCATCTCCGACCGCGACACCGACAACTGGTCCCCGCTGCTCGGCGCGTCCGTGGTGCGCGAGGCGATGACCGAGAGCTCCAAGGTGCAGATGCACGCGGCGCTGGGCGAGGACGCCGAGGAGGAGACCCCGATGTTCGAGGGCGGGCTGATCCCCTCGCCGGACGGCATGTCCTGGGTGCACAGCCCGGCGAGCTGATCCCCGCCGGGCGGGGGGGGGCCCCGGGGGGGCCGGGCCGCCCCCCCCCCCCCCTTCCTCTGACCCCACTGCTTTTTTTTTGGTGTTTTTTTGCCGGCGCCGGGGCCCCCCCCCCCCCCCCCCGGGGGTCGGAGGGGGAGTCGTGCAGCGACTAAGGACAAAGGACTACTGAGTAGC
>NZ_JBHVVI010000166.1:0-16408 GCF_042883685.1 Kitasatospora sp. NPDC058190 | reverse complement strand
CCCCGAGCCGAAGGGGCGCGCCGGTGCCGAAAGGGAGAAGAGCCAAGCCGCCGACGAAGGAGGTGGCGCAGTGCCCGCCGACCGTCGGCACCGGGTCAGAGCGCCCCGGAGGCGAGCGGGCGACCAACACAGCCCCGAGCCGAAGGGGCGCGCCGGTGTCGAAAGGGAGAAGCGACCAGCGACGAAGGAGCGCCGGAGCGACGACCGTCGGCACCGGGTCAGAGCGCCCCGGAGGCGAGCGGGCGACCAACACAGAGCGGGCGAATCACACCCTCAGCGGGTCTCGGTGACCTTGGCGAGGGCGCGCGGGGCGTCCGGGTCCTGGCCGCGGGCGATGGTGACCTCGTAGGCCAGATGCTGCAGCGGCATGATCTCCAGGATCGGCTGGACCTCCTCGGGCACGCCGGCCGGCAGCGCGAAGCCCGCCGAGGCGGCGTCCACCTGGGCCTGCTGGCCGATCACCACGAGGTCCGCGCCGCGCCCGCGCAGCCGGTCCAGTACCGGCTGCAGGGCCTCCCCGCCCTTGCCGTCCGGGACGATCGCGATGACCGGCGAGACGTTGTCCACCATGGCCAGCGGGCCGTGCAGCAGGTCGGCGCCGGAGAACGGGGTGGCCGGGATGTACGTGGTCTCCATCAGCTTGAGCGCCGCCTCGCGGGCGGTCGGGTAGCCGTAGCCGCGCGAGGTGATGACCAGGCGCTGGGCGAAGCGGTAGCGCTCGGCCAGCGCCTTCACCTCGGCCTGCCGGGACAGCACGCCGGCGGCCAGCGCGGGCAGTTCCTCGGCGGCCGAGCCGTCCCCGCCGCGCAGGCCCTCGACCAGCAGATAGAGCGCCAGCAGCTCGGCGGTGTAGGTCTTGGTGGCCGGCAGCGCCTTCTCCGGCCCGGCCAGCACGTCGATGTGGAACTCGGAGACCTCGGCCAGCGGGGAGCCGGGGTTGTTGGTGACGGCGAGGGTGATCGCCCCGGCCTCGCGGGCGGCCTTGGTGGAGGCGACCAGGTCCGGCGAGCCGCCGGACTGGCTGACGGTGATGACCAGGACATCGGTGAGGTCCGGCTTGGCGCCGTACGCGGTGGTGGTGGACATCGAGGTCAGGCCGGCCGGCTTGCCGAGCAGGATCTCGACCAGGTACTTGGCGTAGAGCGCCGCGTTGTCGGACGTGCCGCGCGCGGTCAGCAGGACGAAGCGGGGGCTGCGGGCGGCGATCTGGGCTGCGATGTCGCGGATCCTGGGCGCGCCCTCGTCGAGGATGCGCTGGAGGACGGCCGGCTGCTCGGCCATCTCCGCCGCCATGATCCGGCCGGGAACGGAAACAGTCTGCGGGTCGGACATCTGGGTGTGCCTCCGATGAGATGGGTCGACCCCGCCCTGGCGGTCACCCGACGGGGATCTCTACGGCGGCGAGTCCGCACACTCGCTGCGGTCTTCCTGGCTTCCTGGTTTCCTGGCGCAATCCTACGAGGGCGCCCCGCGCCGGGCACCCCCGGACCGCGCCTGCCCGCCGCCCCCGCCTTGATTCGCCCGCTCGCCTCCGGGGTGCTCTTGGCCCGGTGCCGACGGTCGGCGCTCCGGCGCTCGTTCCTCGCTTGTCACTTCTCCCTTTCGACACCGGCGCGCCCCTTCGGCTCGGGGCGGGGACCCCGGCGGCGGGCAGGGGCGTTCGGCTGCGGCCTTCCGGTGTCAGGACGGGTTGTTGATCAGCTGGTCGATCGCGGCGTCGGCGTCCTTGGTGGCCTGGTCCACGGACTTGCCCTTGAGGATCGAGGTCAGCATGTCGGGGATGATCTTCTGCTTCTCCACCGCGCCCCAGCCGGGCGCCAGCGGGGTGAACCAGGCGTCCGGGACGGCGTTGGCCGCGGCGGCGGTGGTGGGCTTGTTCTTCAGCGGGTTCAGCTGGGTGAGGTTGTTCGGCAGGATGTCCTTGTCGGCCAGCGCCTGCTCGGACTTGGTGCTGGTGAACATCCGGATCCAGTCGGTGGCCAGCGCCGCCTGCGGGGACTTGGCGGTGACCGCGAGGTCGGAGCCGCCGATGAAGGTGGGCAGCGGCCTGCCGTCCGGACCGGGCATGGTGGCCACCTTGACGGCGTCCTTGAGGCTCGGGTCGCCGGTGACCGGCGCGGTGACGCCGGCCGCCTCGAAGCCGTTGCCGTAGAAGGAGGCGGCGTGCCCGCGGGCCATCGACTCGAACTGGTTCTGCTCGTTCACCGTCAGGTCGCCCTTGTTGTACTTGCGCACCAGGTCGGCGAAGTGGCTGATGCCCTGCTGGGACTTGGGGTCGTGCAGGGTGCCGTGCCAGTTGCCGGCGCTGTCGAACTTGGCGATGCTGCCGCCGTACGCGGCCACGTAGCTCATCGCGGCGTACCAGTACGGGCCGGGCAGGTAGAGCGGGGAGAAGGTCCTGTCGGCCTTGTTCTTGTCGGCGATCCGGTCCAGGGCGGCCAGCAGGTCGGCCTCGGTCCTGGGGAACTCCGCGCTGCCGGTGGCCTGTTGGAAGCTGGTGGAGTTGTAGATGGCGACCCGGGCACCGGCGTAGTACGGCACGCACCACAGCTTGTCCTGATAGGTGCAGGTGTTGGCGAGCGCCTTGATCCAGGTGTCGGAGTTGTCGAAGGAGGTGCGGTCCACCGGGGCGAGCGCGCCGGAGAGCACGTACTTCATGGTCTCGGTGTTGCCGAGTTCGACCACGTCGGGGGCGTTGCCGTCGGCGAGGGCCTTGTCGAGCCTGCCGACCTTGTCGGCCCAGCCCTGGTAGACCAGCTTGAGGCTGACGCCCGGGTACTTCGCCGCGAACCCGTCGTTGACCCGCTGGACGATGTCGGGCCAGTTCTTCTGGGCGTCGTCCATCAGCCAGACGGTGACGGTGCCGGTGGCGGCCTTCGGGTCGACGGAGGAGCCCGTGCCACCTCCCGAGGGCGGGCCGGACGGGGAACAGGCCGTCAGTCCGACTGCCAGGGCCGCGATCCCGAGCGCGGACACGAGCTGACGCTTCTTCACGCCATCCTCCGAGGGTGTTCAAGAGCCGGTGATGCCCGCCGACAGCGTGACGGGCGCCCGCGGCGGAGAGTCCGGGCAGGGGCGGCGCAGAGCTTCGAGGAGGGCGCGGTGCCACATCCGGCGACGTTCGAATTCGAACCGGATGCATGGACTCTGGCCTAGACCAACTGTGGTGTCAACGGCCAACAGCCCCTGTTTCCAGGGCCGTTGCAGAGCCGTTGTACCGCGCGTCGATCAGTCGCCGGGCCGTCACCCTCGGTGGGGCTTGAGGCGGGTTCAAGGCCTGCTCGAGGGAGCACGGTCACCTGACGAGAGCGCAGGTGAACACCGGGAGAACGGGACGGGCCCGCCGCGCGGCATGCGCATGGCGGGCCCGTCGACCGACGCCTGCCGGACACGGCCGGTGACGTCCCGTCAATCCGTTCAGCCGATCGCTCCCGGCTGCCCGGTGAGCACCTCCACGGCCGCCAGCCCGCAGACCCGGGCGGCGCCGTGGGTGGCGATGTGGAGCGCGCCGATCGGCTCGGACTGGGGCAGCCCCATCTCCACCACCGCGGCGTCCGGCCGGGCCGCCACCAGGCGGCTCAGCGCGGCGGACATCCACGCGTGCCGGTGGGCGTCCCGGACCACCAGCACCAGGCGGCGGCCCTCGGCGCCGGCCACCAGCTCGGCGACCAGGGCGTCCAGCAGCTCCGGGGCGGCCTCGGCGGCCGACACCTCGCGGGTGCGGGTACCGGGGAATCGGTCCGCCAGCATGCCGGCCACGCCCCACGGGGTGACGTCGCCGACCGCGATGTTCGGCTCGTCCGAGAACGAGGCCACGTACGGGCGCTCGCTCACCGGCAGCACCTCGCGGCCCGGCGCCCTGACCACCCGCAGTGCCCGGCGCGCGGCCCGCAGGCCCACCGCCAGGTCCGGCTCCACCCGCTCGCCCTGGGCCGAGATCCGGCCCCAACTGCCCAGCGCCCGGACCCGTTCGGCGGCGTCCGCCAGCCGCTCCTCGGTGAGCCGGCCGGAGCGCACGCCCGCCACGATGGCGTCGCGCAGCATCAGCACGGTCTCCTCGTCGGCCAGCCCGCCGCCGACGCAGATCGCGTCCGCACCGGCCGCCAGGGCCAGCACGGTGCCCTCGCCCATGCCGAAGGTGTCGGCGATGGCACCCATCTCGATCGCGTCGCTGACGACCAGGCCCTGGTAGCCGAGGCCCCCGTCGGCCGGGGCGGCGCGCAGCAGGTCGCGCAGCACGGTCGGGCTCAGGGTGGCCGGCAGCATCGGGTCCAGCGCCGGGATCATGATGTGGGCGGTCATCACGGCCTTGGTGCCGGCCGCGATCGCGGCCTGGAACGGCACCAGGTCGCGGGCGCGCAGCACGTCCAGGTCGACGTCGATGACCGGCAGGCCGTGGTGCGAGTCCACCGCGGTGTCGCCGTGGCCGGGGAAGTGCTTGGAGCAGGCGGCCACGCCGGCCGACTGCAGGCCCTCGACCCAGGCGGCGGTGTGCCGGGCGCACAGCTCGGGGTCGGCGCCGAAGGAGCGGACGCCGATGACCGGGTTGCGCGGGTTGGAGTTGACGTCGGCGGTGGGCGCCCAGTTGTAGTTGACGCCGGCCGCGGCCAGTGCCCGACCCAGCTCGCGGGCGACGTCCCGGGTCAGCGCCGGGTCGTCGATCGCGCCGAGCGCGAGGTTGCCGGGCCAGGACGAGCCGGAGCCCGCCTCCAGCCGGGTCACGTCGCCGCTCTCCTCGTCGATGGCGATCAGGAGGTCGGGATTCTCCGCGCGCAGCGCCCGGGTCAGCGCGGAGAGCTGGTCGAGGTCGACCACGTTGCGGTCGAACAGCGCGACCGAGCCGAGCCCGGCGGCCAGGTGGCGGCGCAGCCAGGCCGGCGGCTCGGTGCCGACGAAGCCGGGCTGCAGGACGGTCAGGGCGTCGCGGTGCAGCTGGTCGCTGTCCGGGGCGGTGGGAACGAGGATGCTCACGTTGGCTCAGCCCTTCACGGCGCCGTCGGTCAGACCGCCGACCGCCTTGCGCTGCAGGAAGAAGAACAGGATCAGGATCGGGACCGCGAAGAGGGTCGACGCGGCCATGGTGGCGCCCCAGTCCGTGCCGAAGTTGGTCTGGAAGGACGACAGCCACAGCGGCAGGGTCTGGCTGTCGGGCTTCTTGTTCAGCCACAGGACGAGCGGGAACTCGTTCCACGCGGTGACGAAGCCGAACAGCGAGGTCGACATCAGGCCGGGGGCCAGCAGCGGGAAGATCACCTTCAGGAAGGCCTGGGTGCGGGTGCAGCCGTCCACCATGGCCGACTCCTCCAGCTCCTTCGGCACCGCGGCGATGAAGCCGCGCAGCGTCCAGATGGTGAAGGGCAGCACCATCATCATGTAGAAGGCGGTGAGCGGGACGAGGCTGTTCAGCAGGTCGTTGTCGCGGGAGAGCATGTAGACGCCGATGGTCATGACCTCCCACGGCGCCATCTGGGCCGCCATGACGACCAGCACGAAGGACTTGCGGCCGCGGAACTTCATCCGGGCGACGGCGAAGGACGCCAGGGTCGCGATGGCCAGCGAGATGAGCACCGCGCCGATGGTCACCGTGAGGCTGTTGGTGACGTACGTCCAGAAGTTGTCGGCGTGCACGGCCCGGTCGAAGTGGGCGAAGGTCGCGTCCAGCGGGAGGAAGACCGGGGTCCGGCTGATGATGTCCTTGTCCTGCTTGAAGGACGTGGAGATCATCCAGTAGACGGGGAAGACGAAGAAGACGAAGAGGGCGACCGCGATCACGTTCGGCCAGGTACGTCCGATGAGCGAGCGCCTCACAGCTCGTCCTCCTGCTTCAGGATGATGCGGAAGTAGTACGACATCAGCGCGGCCAGCATCAGGATGG
The DNA here is from genome assembly GCF_042883685.1 of Kitasatospora sp. NPDC058190. Classification (NCBI taxonomy): domain Bacteria; kingdom Bacillati; phylum Actinomycetota; class Actinomycetes; order Kitasatosporales; family Streptomycetaceae; genus Kitasatospora; species Kitasatospora sp. NPDC058190. The sequence continues at coordinate 10,533 of NZ_JBHVVI010000166.1, read as the reverse complement.
TGAGCACCGCGATCGCGGAGCCCGCACCGAAGCGCTGGGCGCCGATGCCTTCCAGGAAGGCGTGCACCGGCAGCGTGCGGGTCAGCCCGTCCGGTCCGCCGTGGTTGATCAGGTAGACCTGGGTGAACGCCTTGAAGACCCAGATGATCTCCAGGAAGGTCGTGGCCAGGAAGAAGGGCTTCAGACTGGGGAAGACCACCGCGGTGAAGGTCTTGACGGGGCCGGCGCCGTCCATCCGGGCGGCCTCGTAGAGCTCCTTGGGGATGGTGGTCAGCGCGGCGTACATGTTGATCGCCACGAACGGGATCGACATCCACACGATCAGCAGCACGATCACGAAGAAGGTCGAGTACTCGCCGCTGTACCAGTTGAAGTGGGCCATCGAGTGCCAGCCCAGCTGGTCCAGGAACCAGTCGACGACGCCGAAGTTCTGGTCGAAGAGCCAGGTGTAGACGGTGGTCGCGGCCACCACCGGCATCGCCCAGGCGAGGACCAGCGCGACCGACAGCGCCAGGCGCATCCTCGTGCCGAGGCGGTTGAGCAGCAGGCCGATCAGGGTGCCGCCGACCATGATCAGCACCACGTTGACGGCGGTGAAGCCGATCGTGCGGCCGGTGACCGTCCAGAACTCCGAATCGGTCAGCTGCTCCTTGTAGTTGTCGAAGCCGTTCCACTCGGTCAGGTGCTGGATGAACTGCCGCTTGTTGAGGTTCTGGAACGACAGCAGGACCGTCTTGAGCAGCGGCCAGCCCAGCAGGCCGATGGTCGCCACGGTGGCCGGCAGCAGCAGCAGGTACGGCGCGAGACGGGCGCCGAGGCCCGGTTCGCCGGTCGTTCTGCCGGCTTTCCCCGGAGTGCTTCCGGTGCCGTCGCCGGCGATCGCGTCGGTGGTGGCCACGGCGGCCTTCCCTGTGCCCGGGGACTGTGTCCGCACCGGGTCCGAATGCACGGCCATCGTTCTCTCTTCCTCACAACCTGACCACGACGGACGGGCGCCGCCCACCGGCCCCCCGCCGGGAGCCGGTGAGCGACGCCGCTCAACTGCCTACTGCTTGGTGTTGAGACGCTTCGCGATCTCGTCGTCGGCCTTCTTGGCCGCGGCGGCGTAGTCGCCGGTCAGCGCCGCGGTCAGGAAGTCCTTGATCGGGTTCGGCTCGTTCTCGACGTTGGTCCAGGTCGGAACGTTCGGGGTGATCGCGCCGTTGGCGGAGGCCGGCAGGGCGGCCTTGGCGAAGTCGCCGGCCACCTTGCTGTTGAGCGAGGTCTTGTTCGGGATGGAGCCGGCCGCGGCGAACAGGCCCTCGTTCTTGTCGCTGAGGGCGATCTTCAGGAAGCCCTTGGCGAGCTCGGGGTTCTTGGTCTGCTGGGCGATCGCCAGGTTCGAGCCGCCGAGGAAGACGCTGGACGGCTTGTCCGCGGTCTTGCCGGGCAGCGGGAAGTAGCCGATCTTGTCGGCGGCCAGCTCCTCGGGCTTGGGGACCTCCCAGCCGAGGCCGATGATCGTGCCGATGTCGCCCTTGGCGAAGACGTCCTTCTGCTGCGGGGTGGCCTCGTCCTTGTCCTTCGGGGCGGTGGCCGAGTAGCTCTGCAGCTTCTTGTAGGTCTCGAAGGCCTTCTGCGCCTCGGGGGACGACAGGCCGCCGGCCCACTTGTCGCCGTCCTTCTTGGCGAACTTGCCGCCCTCGCTGGTCAGCAGGCCGAAGTAGGTGTACCACTCCTGACCCGGCATGTAGAGCGGGTCGGTGACGCCCGGGACGGCCTTGACCTTGTCCAGGTCGGCGTAGAACTCGTCCAGGGTCTTCGGCGCGGCGGTGATGCCGGCCTTGGTCCAGATGTCCTTGTTGTAGGTCACCACGCGGTTGGTGAAGTACCACGGGGCGGCGTACTGCTTGCCGTCCAGGATCGAGGACTCGTTCAGGTTCGCGGCCCAGTCCGCGCCGCCCAGGTCGGTCTTGTCCTTGGTGATGTCGAGCAGGCCGCCGGTGGCCGCGTAGCCCGCCGTCTGGGTGTTGCCGATCTCCAGGACGTCGACCGAGCCCTCGGAGAGGGCGGCGGTGACCTTCTGGCCGATGCCGTTCCACTTCTGGGTCTGGATGTCGAGCTTGGCACCCGGGTAGGCGGCGGCGAAGTCCGCCTTGACGCTGTCCTCCCAGCCCTTGGGGGCCGAGCCGTCCATCAGCCACACCGTGAGGGTCTTGCCGTCGAAGTTCTTGGCCGCCGAGGACGAACCGCTCTTGCTGTCGTCGCTCTTGCCGTCCGAGCCGCAAGCCGCGAGACCGACGACCATTGCTGCGACGCCGACCGCCGCGATGAGCTGACGCTTCACGCCATCCTCCTGAGGGATGCCTGGGTTACCCCCGTCGGGCGGCAGCGGCAGACCCACACGAAGCGGGAGGATTGGTGCCGCGGACCCTGCGGGCGGGTGGGGGGATTCATCGTTGCCGGCCTAGTGGTGTAGACCAGATGCCTGGAGCTTGGCCTAGACCAATGGGCCTGTCAACGGCTGTTCGACCGATCTCGACCACCCGTTATCAAGCCGACACCGCACATCGTTCATCGCGTGATGAGGTATTCGTTCCGTAGCCATACATGCAACGATGTGACCCGTTAACGATGTGGCGGGGCTGTAAAGGGCCCCGCGAGAAGCGGGAGAACAGGTCCGATGAGCAGCGACGGGGGAACCACCGCCCAGGCCGACGACCCCGAGGTGAAGAACCTCCCGACGCAGTCCGGCGCCGACCCGACCGCGCGCGTCCCCAAGTACTACGGCCTCAAGCGCCACCTCCTCCAGCTGACCGAGACCCAGCCCGCGGGCACCCCGGTCCCGCCCGAACGAGCGCTCGCCGCCCAGTTCGACACCTCGCGCACCACCGTGCGCCAGGCCCTGCAGGAGCTGGTGGTCGAGGGCCGGCTGGAGCGCATCCAGGGCAAGGGCACCTTCGTGGCCAAGCCCAAGGTCGCCCAGGCCCTGCAACTGACCTCCTACACCGAGGACATGCGCGCCCAGGGCCTGGAGCCCACCTCCCGGCTGATCGAGATCGGCTACATCACCGCCGACGACCGGCTCGCCCCGCTGCTCGACATCAAGCCCGGCGGCCGGGTGCTGCGGATCGAGCGGCTGCGGCTGGCCAACGGCGACCCGATGGCCATCGAGGTCGCCCACCTGTCCGCCAAGCGCTTCCCCGCCCTGCGCAAGAACCTCGGCAAGCACACCTCGCTGTACGCGGCGCTGCGCGAGGTGTACGGGGTCACCGTGGCCGAGGCCGAGGAGACCATCGAGACCACCCTGGCCAACCCGCGCGAGGCCGGGCTGCTCGGCTCCGACCTCGGCCTGCCGATGCTCCAGCTCTCCCGGCACTCCTTCGACGCCGAGGGCAACCCGGTGGAGTGGGTCCGCTCGATCTACCGCGGCGACCGCTACAAGTTCATCACCCGGCTGAAGCGGCCGGAGTAACCGCGCGCCCCTGTTGTTCCTCGGGCACCGGCGCACGCGACCCGCGCGCCGGTGCCCGTTCGCGCCACGGCGGCGACGGACTTCGGTCGACTACGTCCGGCTGGTGGGAAGTTCCGTCATTTCCGGTGACATGGATCACCCCATGCCCTAGATTGCGCAGCCGTACTGACTGCCGATCACCGATGGTGCTGCTCGGCGGGCTCACGGGGGTGCGCGACGGCTCCCGGGGCTGCGGCGCCGACGGCGAGAACCCTCCGGAGCGGAGCCGAAGATGCCGTCTGACCAAGCCCCCACCGACTCTGTCGTGCCCGAGCCAGCCGGGCTGCCCGTCCCGGCCGTGACCCCCGAGCGGGTGCTGGCCGGGCTCGCCCTGCTCGTGCCGATCGTCGCGATGCTCTGGGTGTCCTCGTACGACAAGACCGACCCGGCGATGGCCGGGGTGCCCTTCTTCTACTGGTACCAGCTGCTCTGGGTGCCGGTGTCGGCGATCTTCACCGTCGCCGCCTACCTGCTGATCACCCGGGACGAGAAGGCCCGCGCGGCGGCCCGCAAGGGCGGTGCGCGATGAAGGACGTCAACGTCCCGGCCCTCGTGGTCTTCGTGCTGTTCTTCGCCCTGGTCACCGTGATGGGCTTCCTGGCCTCGCGCTGGCGCCGCGCGGACGACTCGGCCCACCTGGACGAGTGGGGCCTGGGCGGGCGCAGCTTCGGGACCTGGGTGACCTGGTTCCTGCTCGGCGGCGACCTCTACACCGCGTACACCTTCGTGGCCGTCCCGGCGGCGGTGTACGCGACCGGCGCGGCGGGCTTCTTCGCGGTGCCGTACACGATCATCGCCTACCCGCTGGTCTTCCTCTTCCTGCCCCGGCTCTGGTCGGTCTCCCGGGTGCACGGCTACGTCACCCCGGCCGACTTCGTCCGCGGCCGGTACGGCTCGCGGCCGCTGTCCCTGGTCGTCGCGCTGACCGGGATCCTGGCCACCATGCCGTACATCGCCCTCCAGCTGGTCGGCATCCAGGCCGTGCTGGACGTGCTCGGCGTCGGCGGCGGCGAGAACGCCAACTGGTTCGTCAAGGACCTGCCGCTGTTCATCGCCTTCGGCGTGCTGGCCGCCTACACCTACTCCTCCGGCCTGCGCGCCCCGGCGCTGATCGCCTTCGTCAAGGACGCCCTGGTCTACATCGTGATCATCGTCGCGGTGATCTACATCCCGATCCGCCTCGGCGGCTACGGGCACATCTTCAGCGCGGCCGCCGACCACTTCAAGCAGACCAAGGCCGGCTCGCTGACCGTCCCGGACAACAAGCAGTGGACGTACGCGACGCTGGGCCTCGGCTCGGCGATGGCGCTGTTCATGTACCCGCACTCGGTGACCGGCGTGCTGGCCTCCAAGTCCCGCAACACCGTGCGCCGCAACATGGCGATCATGCCCGCGTACTCGCTGATGCTCGGCCTGCTGGCGCTGCTGGGCTTCATGGCGATCGCGGCGGGCGTCGGCAGCGGCGTCAAGGGCTACAACTCCCAGCTCTCGGTGCCGCAGCTGTTCGCGAACGTGTTCCCGGACTGGTTCACCGGCGTGGCCTTCGCCGCGATCGGCATCGGCGCGCTGGTGCCGGCCGCCATCATGTCCATCGCCGCGGCCAACCTGTTCACCCGCAACGTCTACAAGGACTGGCTCAAGCCCGCCGCCACCCCGGCGGACGAGACCCGCGTCGCCAAGCTGGTCTCGCTGCTGGTCAAGGTCGGCGCGCTGGTCTTCGTGCTCGGCATGGACAAGCAGGCCGCGATCAACCTCCAGCTGCTGGGCGGCCTGTGGATCCTGCAGACCTTCGTGGCCATCGTCGGCGGCCTGTTCACCCGCTGGTTCCACCACTGGGCCCTGTTCGCCGGCTGGGCGGCCGGCATGGTCTACGGCACCTGGAAGGCGTACGGGATCGCCAGCCCGGCCACCAAGCACTTCGGCGGCAACGCGGACAAGATCCCCGGCATCGGCGAGATCGGCTACATCGGCCTGACCGCCTTCGCGCTCAACCTGATCGTCGCGGTGGCGCTCACCCTGGTGCTGCGCGCGGTCAAGGCGCCCGACGGCCCGGACGAGACCAAGCCGTCCGACTACAGCGCCGAGGCCGGCGACGACGAGCTGGAGAACGCGCCGGAGCCCGTAGCGGCGCACTGATTGCCGCTGCGCGCGCCCTGTGATCGCGCCGCCTTCTCCGTGAACACTGGAGAAGGCGGCGCGATCATATGTATGAACAGGCGTGCACGCCGGGCACCACCAGACCGGACCGGCAACCGGCCGGCACCTGATCGACCCACGGGGAGCTCGCGGCATGGCAGAACTCGGCACCACCCTCAACGGCCAGCACCAGTCCACCCAGAGCCCGCACCACCACGTCACCGCCCACCGCCCGGCGTCGGCCACCCGGCTGCCGTCCGTGCTGATCGCCACCCGGCACGGCGAGTCCACCGCCAACGTCGAGTTCCAGCTGGCCGAGGCCGCCGGCGCGCTCAGCGTCCCGATCAGCTGCCGCGACGCCGACATCCCGCTGTCGCTGCAAGGCCAGCGGCAGGCCCAGGCGCTCGGCCGCTGGTGGGCCGCCCTGCCCAGCGCCGACCGCCCGCGCAGCGTCTGGTGCTCGCCGTACACGCGCACCGCCGAGACCGCCAGGATCGCCCTCGCCCAGGCCGCCGGGCTCGGCGCCGTCCCCGTCACCCTGGCCGTCCGCTACGACGAGCGGCTGCGCGACCGCGAACTCGGCGTCCTGGAGATGCTGCCGAAGGCCGCCATCGAGACCAAGCACCCCGAGGAGGCGGCCCGGCGGCGCAAGATGGGCGAGCTGTACTACCGCCCGCCCGGCGGCGAGTCCTGGGCCGACGTCGCGCTGCGGGTGCGCAGCCTGCTGCGGGACGTCTGCGAGGAGGAGGCCGGACGGCCCGTCCTGCTGGTCGCCCACGACTGCACGGTGCTGATGCTGCGCTACGCGCTGGACCGGCTGACCGAGCAGCAGCTCACCGCGCTCGGGCCGGTGCACAACTGCTCCACCAGCCTCTGGCGGGCCCAGGAGGGGCGGCTGCGGCCGGACCGCTGGAACACCGTCGACCACCTGGCCGCCGACGCCGACTGACGACCGGTCGGGATCAGCAGGTGTCGGCGAAGCAGCGCCGGTAGGCCAACGGCGTGGTGCCCAGCCGGCGCCCGAAGTGGTGGCGCAGCGCGGCCGCGTTGCCGAAGCCGCAGCGCGCGGCGATCACGTCCACCGACTCGGTGGTCGACTCCAGCAGCCGCTGCGCCAGCAGCACCCGCTGCCCCGTCAGCCAGCGGTGCGGGGTGGTGCCGGTCTCCTGCTGGAAGCGCCGGGCGAAGGTGCGCGGCGACATGTGCGCCCGGGCGGCCAGCTGCTCGACGGTGGCCTCCTCGTCCAGGTGGTGGCGCATCCAGTCGAGCAGCGGCGCCAGCGAGTCGCCGTCCCCCTGCGGCAGCGGACGGTTCACGAACTGGGCCTGCCCGCCCTCCCGGTGCGGCGCCACCACCATCCGGCGGGCGATCGCCCGGGCCACCTCCGCGCCCTGCACCTTGCGCACCAGGTGCAGACAGGCGTCGATGCCGGCCGCCGTCCCCGCCGAGGTGACCACCGGGTCGTCGTCCACGTACAGCACGTCCGGCTCGACCACCGTCCTCGGGAAGCGCGCGGCCAGCTCCTCGCTGTGCCGCCAGTGGGTGGTCGAGCGGCGGCCGTCCAGCAGCCCGGCGGCGCCCAGCACGAAGGCGCCGCTGCAGATGGACAGCACCCGGCCGCCGTTCGCCACCACCGCGCGCAGCGCCTCCAGCAGCGGCTCCGGGTACCGCTCGCGGATCCCCGAGGCCGTCACCACCGCCAGGTCCGCCGCGGCCAGCCGCTCCGGGCCGTACGGGACGTCCACCGCGAAGCCCGAGTGGGTCGCGTGCGGGCCCTGACGCGCCCCGGCCAGCGCGAAGTCGTACCCGGGCAGGCCGTCCGCGGTGCGGTCCAGGCCGAAGACCTCGCAGGCCACGCCCAGTTCGAAGGGGTGGATCTCCTCCAGCACCACCGCGACCACGTTCTTCAGCATGCCGACCAGCATGCCCCGGCCGACCGGACGCGGGGAAGGGCCGGGGTGGCAGGATTTCGAGGCAAAAGGTCATTCCTGCCACTCGTGGGCACCCGCACCGCCCGGCCACAGTGGTGCCCATGGAACCCGGCACCCTCGCAAGCGCACTCGGCCTGGCCGGCGCCGTCGGCGGCTTCGGCCTGCTCGGCACCCTGATCGGCCGCGAACTCTCCCGCGGACCCGCCGCCGGCCGCGACAACTACCACCGCCCGGGCGGCTACCCCGCCGACCCCGACCGCCCCGACCGGCTGTACGGCACCATGCCCGCCGCCTCGCTGCGCCCCTCCGCCGACCCGGCCACCCTCCCGGCCCGCTCCACCCCCGACATCAGAACCCCGCACGGCTCCGGCACACTGGCCCGATGGACTTCCTCATCCGCCAGGCCCTCCCGTGCGACCTCGAAGAGGCCGGTCGGATCACCGTCGAGGCCTTCGTCGGCGACGGCTACACCCAGCCCACGAGCGGCTACGTCGACCTGCTGCGGGACGCCGGACGCCGCTCCCGCGAGGCCGAACTCCTGGTCGCCGTCGACACGGCCGACGAGCGGGTCCTCGGCTGCGTGACCTTCGCCGTCGGCGGCACCGAGTGGGCCGACATCGCCACCCCCCGGGAGGGCGAGATCCGGATGCTCGCCACCGCCGCCGCCTCCCGCGGCCGCGGCGTCGGCGAGGCCCTGGTGCGCGCCACCGTCGCCCGCAGCCGCGAACTCGGCCTGGCCGGCATGGCCTTCTCCACCCGCCCCGAGATGACCGCCGCCCACCGCGTCTACGAGCGCATCGGCTTCGTGCGCACCCCGGCTCGCGACTGGGCGCCGTACCCGGGGATGGACCTGATGGTCTACACGATGGCGTTCTGAACCACCGCGGCTCGGACTACGGCGACCCGGAGCTCGCGCCCCGGGCCCCGGTCACGGCCGCTTGTCGTACCCGGGGGCCACGTAGACGGTGTAGCGGCCGTGCTCGCCGCTCTTCACCACGGTGGCCACCCGGTACCCGGCGGCCTTCAGCGTCGGCTGGACCGCCCTGTCGGTGGCACCGGTCTGGGTGAAGTCCAGGACCACCACCTTCCACTCGTGCGCCTCGATCCCGGCCTGGATGGCGGGCACCCCGTTCTGCATCTGGCCGGTGGCCGGGTCCCGGCGGAACACCGCCACCAGGTCGTGCCACTGCTGCCAGTTGCTCTGCTTGCGCAGGTAGTAGGCGGGGACGTTGTAGTTCTCGACCAGGTACCGGTCGTCGCCCTTGACGATGTACGGCTCCAGCGCGGCGACGAACTCCTTCGAGTTCGACCACTCGCCGAACATCTCCCGGCCCTGGGCGGCGCCCTCCCAGGCCAGCGGGCCCACCACCAGCGCCGCGGCCACGATCCCGGCCGTGACGTGGAAGCGGCCCCGCAGCCACAGCACCGTACGGGCCAGGACCGCGCCCACCACGATGCACGAGAACCAGGCGCCGAAGTCCACGTGCTTCTGCAGCGACAGCCAGGTGTGGATGCGGACCTGGTTCACCGGCGCCAGCAGACCGGCCACCAGCAGCACCAGGGCCAGCCAGAACTCCGTCCAGGCCGCGCCGCCGCGACGGCGCGCCCGCACCAGTTGCGCCAGCACCCCGAGCAGCGCCACCACCAGCAGCGGGCCGACCCAGCGGGCGGCCTCCCCGGCCACGTAGGAGTAGGCGTCATGGCCCGGGGCACGCTGGAGCGTGGTGTGGTTGAAACCGTCGACGTACCGCTGCCCGGCCGCCAGGGCCGCTGCGCCGACCGCCACCGCGAAGGTCAGCAGCACCAGCAGCCCGCGCCGCCAGCGCGCCCAGGAGCGCGCCGAGCCGCCCGTCCCGGCCAGCACCGCGATGCCGCACACCACCGGCACCCACAGCAGCGCCGCGTACTTGGTCGCACCGGCCAGGGCCAGCAGCAGCCCCGAGCCCACCAGGCTCGGGTACCCGCCGCCGGTGGTCAGCCGCACCGCCAGGTAGCCGGCCCAGGCGAGGATCGCCAGCGCCATGGCGTCGTAGGTGGCCAGACCGCCCAGGAACTGCGTCGGGCCGAGCGCGGCGAAGGCCGCCGCCGCGCACAAGGCCGCGAGCGAGCCGTGCAGCCGCCGGGTGGCCAGGTGGACGGCCACGGTCGCGGAGAGCATGAACGCCAGACTGAGCAACCGGGCGCCGTTCAGCCCGCCGACGAAGTCCGCCACGGCGACGACCACCGGGTAGATCAGCGGGGAGCCGGAGAAGAAGGTCTCGTACGTCGAGACCTCGGTGCCGTGCCGCAGGTGCGCGATCTCCTGGTACCCGGAGTAGATGTAGGTGCCCTCGTCGATGAACGCGGTGTTGCTGACGATCAGGTGGTACGAGAGCGCGCCCTGGACCAGCAGCACCGCCAGCAGCGGCAGCCAGTCGGCCCGCAGCGCCGGCCGGGGCGGCTGCGGCACCCGCGGCAGTCCGGGCTTGCGGCGCCTCCGGTCGGTCGGGGACGGCGCCGGCACCGCCGCGGCCGCGCGGTCGCGCTCGCCCAGCGCCACGCCCCCGCCCGGGCGGGCCCCGGCGGGGCCCAGGACGGGCTTGCGGGTGGACTCGGGCCGGATCCAGCGACCGTCCGCGCTCATCTGATACCTCCATGGATGCCCCCGGCCTCGACTGGGGGAGGAAACGGCCCTGCGGAGCAGGACAAGTGACGACGATTCGCCGTCGAGGCGGACCGTCGCCCGCTAACTACCCGCACATGTTCCAGCACGGGTGGTAGTGTCTTTGTTGCCCGGTCGGCGAGAACCAAGCCGACCGGGCCTACCGCCGGGCTGGCGGGAAGTCAGGTCTGTGGAGCTGATGTAAGACCGATGGGCGGCACACCGTCCCTCCGCTGGTAACCCCAGGTCGGCAACCGGCCGTGAAGCAGAAAGCCCGACCCGCGAAGGTTGGGATCCTCCGGCCTCAGCCGGAGGAGGATGTCAACAGTACC
>NZ_JBHVVI010000165.1:0-16431 GCF_042883685.1 Kitasatospora sp. NPDC058190 | reverse complement strand
GCCGCCGCGGCCGCGCCCGCTCCCGTCGAGCCCGCGGCTCCCGCCGCCGTGCCGCCGCCGCGCCCGCGCACGCCCCGGCCGGCCGCCGAGGCGGCCCCGGACAAGCCCGAGGCGCCCTCCGAGCAGGTCGCCGGGGCCCGCTCCGGCAAGGCCGGATCCCGGGCGCCCAAGGACAGCTACACCACGGGCGAGTTCACCTTCGTCGACGAGGAGGCGGAGGAGTCCGAGGACGTCATCGACTGGCTGAAGTTCGCCGAGTCGCGCAGCGAGGTGCGCGCCGAGCGCCGCCGCAAGCTGCGCAACCGGCTGGTCGGCCTCGGCGTGGTGCTGGCGCTCGCGGCGGGCGGCGTCGGCGGCTACCTGTGGTTCACCGGCGACAAGCCGACCGCGGCCGCCGCGGCCGGCGGGCGCCAGGTCAACGTCGTCCACCTGCGCGACCTGCAGGGCAAGACGTCCAGCGCGCTGCTGGTCAACGACGCCTCCGGGCACAAGGGCACGGTGCTGCTGCTGCCCGACAACCTGCGGCTGCCCGGCCCGGGCGATCCGCCGGTGACCACCGTCGGCCAGGCCATGGACGCGATCGGCGCCTCGGCGACCCGCGACGGCCTGGCCACCGTGCTCGGCGCCCCGGTGGCGGGCACCTGGCGGCTGGACACCCCGTACCTGGAGATGCTGGTCTCCCAGCTCGGCGGTGTCCGGGTGGACACCAACGCCGAGACCCACGAGGGCGGCAAGCCGGACGGCAAGCTGCTGTCCGCGGCGGGCAAGAACACCCTGCTCAGCGGCAAGGCCGCGGTCGCGTACGCCACCTTGCAGGGGCCGGGTGAGAACCGGGACGCCCAGCTGGCCCGGTTCGGGCAGGTGATGGACGCGGTGGTGCGCACCATGCCGACCGAGTTCAAGGACGCCAAGGACGACGTGCACCGGATGAACGCGGTGCTCGACCCCTCGCTGCCCGAGGACGCCCTCGCCGGGGTGCTCGCCCAGCTCGCCCAGCAGGCGAAGGACGGCCACTTCGGCACCGCCGCGCTGACCGTCAAGCCGGACGGCGGGCTGGACGAGGCGACGGCGGGCAAGCAGGTCAAGGACGTGCTCGGCGGCACCGTGAAGTCCGCGGCGGCCGGTGACACCTCGGCCCGGGTCTCGCTGCAGGACGCCAGCGGCAACGACGCGGCCGCGGCCGCCGCGCAGGTCCAGATCGTCAACTCGGGCCTGACCTTCATCCCGGGCGGCGCCAAGACCGCCGCGCAGGCCACCAGTGAGATCCGCTACACCGACGACGCCCGGCAGGCCGCGGCGAAGTCGCTGGCGACCAGCCTGGGGCTGCCGGACTCGGCCGTGAAGAAGGTGGGCGACGCCCAGAACGCGGACCTGGTGGTCGTGCTCGGCAAGGACTACCAGCCGCCGAAGCAGTAGGTCGGCGATCGGGTCCGGCCCCTCCGGCCGGCGCCCGGCGCCGACGGCCGGGCCCGGTTCGGCCGCGCCCGGCCGTCGGCGGCCCCGGAAAACGGTTCCGGGGCCGCCGGGGCGGCGTGAGATCCTGGAAGGCGACCCCCGGCTGAGCGCCGGGGTCCCCCCAAGCCGCCGAGCCGGAAGAACACCGTGACCGTCACCGACCACAGCCAGCAGCTCATCACCGTCGCCGCGCAGGCGGCGGCCGACAAGCTGGCGCACAACATCATCGCCTTCGACGTCAGCGAGGTGCTGTCGATCACCGACGCCTTCCTGATCGCCTCCGCGAACAACGACCGCCAGGTCCGCTCGATCGCCGAGGAGATCGAGGACCAGCTGCGCGAGCAGCTGGACATCAAGCCGGTGCGCCGCGAGGGCGAGCGCGAGGGCCGCTGGATCCTGCTCGACTACCTCGACATCGTCGTGCACGTCCAGCACTCCGAGGAGCGCTCCTTCTACTCGCTGGACCGGCTCTGGAAGGACTGCCCCGAGCTGCCGCTGCCCGAGGACGCCATGGCCTCGCGCAACCGCCCCGACGCCATCACCGACCAGGCCGGCAACGCCGTCGCCCCGGCCGACGACTTCGGCAAGCCCGAGGACCTGCACTGAGCCGGAACGCGCGCGGCCCGCGCGTCGTCTTCTGGCGGCACGGTCAGACCTCCTGGAACCTCGAGTCGCGCTTCCAGGGCAGCACGGACATCGAGCTGACCGGTCAGGGCGTCCTGCAGGCCCAGCGGGCGGCCCGGCTGCTCTCGGGCCTGCGCCCGGACCTGCTGATCTCCTCGGACCTCAAGCGCGCCCGGCGCACCGCCGAGGAGCTGGCGGCGGTCACCGGGCTCGACGTGCAGCACCACGAGGGCCTGCGGGAGACCTACGCGGGCTCCTGGCAGGGCCTGACCAACGCCGAGATCCGTGAGCGCTACCCGGAGGAGTACGCGGCCTGGGCGGCCGGGGAGCCGGTGCGGCGCGGCGGCGGGGAGCTGTCCACCGAGGTCGCCGACCGCTCGGTGCCGGTGGTGCTGGAGGCCGTCGCCAAGCTGCCGGAGAGCGGCACGCTGGTCGTGGTCAGCCACGGCGGCACCATCCGCACCATGCTCGGCCGCCTGCTGGGCCTGGAGCCGGCGCTGTGGGAGTGCTTCGGCGGGCTGTCCAACTGCTGCTGGTCGGTGCTCGGCAAGGGGGCGCGCGGCTGGCGGCTGCTGGAGCACAACGCGGGCACGCTCCCGCAGCCGGTCATCGGCGACGACACCTGAGGGCTCGGTCCCGACGGTTCGGTCCCGACGGCCGGGGCGCGCCGGCACTCGGGCGACGGGGGGCTTCGCTGGGGCCCGGAGGGGGCGGATTTCGCAGTTCCGGGCCTGACCAGCTAGAGTCTTCCTCGTTCGCAGGGAAGGAACGCGGCCCGGAAGGGAAGCGGGAGATCCGGTGAGTGCGGGGCTATAGCTCAGTTGGTAGAGCGCTTGCATGGCATGCAAGAGGTCTGGGGTTCAATTCCCCATAGCTCCACTCCGCATCGGCGGTCGTGGTCAGTTAGAGTTTCGAGGCCAGGGTCGTCCGTGTCGCGGGGCTATAGCTCAGTTGGTAGAGCGCTTGCATGGCATGCAAGAGGTCTGGGGTTCAATTCCCCATAGCTCCACAGCAGTTCGAGAGGCCGCCACCCACCGGGTGGCGGCCTCTCGGGTTTTGCCGGCTTCCCCCCCCGGCTTCCCTCGGCTTTCGCCCGGCCCCTCACGCCTCGCAGGTGTGCCTCCAGCCGCCCGGCGGCAGGGAGTTCAGCCGCTCGACCAGCTCCCGGTCGTCCGGGCTCTCCGGGACGTACACCACGATGTAGCACTCCGGCACGCCCGGCATCGTCAGGTAGGTGGCGTTCAGCCGCACCACGCCGAGCACCGGGTGGCGGAAGATCCGCAGCAGGGTCTTCGGCGGGGCCACCTCCTGGCGGGCCCACAGCTCCCGGAACAGCTCGCTGCGCGCCGACAGCCGCTGCACGTGGGCCTCCCAGGCCGGCTCACCGACGTGCTTGCCGTACGCCGAGCGCAGCACCGCCACCATCCGCGGCAGGGTCTCGTCCGGGTTCTCGCACGGGTTGCAGCACGACGGCGTGGTCAGCATGCACCAGAGGCTGTTGAAGAAGACCCCGTGGGACGGGCGCATCAGCTCGGTGCCGAACAGCGAGCGGTACGGCTGGTTGAAGCTCAGCACGTCGAACCGGGTGTTGGAGACCGCCGCCGGCAGCGGGACGAGCGAGTCCAGGATCACCTGGATCGACGGGCTCAGCTCCGGCGGCGCGGGCTGCGCGAGCGGGGAGGGGGCCAGACCGGCCAGCCGGAACAGGTGCTGGCGCTCGGTGCCGTCCAGCCGCAGCGCCCGGGCCACCGCCAGCAGCACCTGCTCGCTCGCGTTGATCGGACGGCCCTGCTCCAGCCACGTGTACCAGGTGACCCCGACCCCGGCGAGCTGTGCGACCTCCTCGCGCCGCAGGCCCGGCGTGCGGCGGCGCAGCCCCGGCGGCAGACCGACGTCCTCGGGGGTGACCCGCGCCCGGCAGGCCTTCAGGAAGCGGGCCAGCTCGGTCCGACGGCGGTCGCGGCCGCCCGTCGCGGTGGGCAGGTCCTGAAGTACGGTCATGCCGTCCATCGTGCCGCAGCGCGCGCCGGCGATACAGGTGCTGCCAGTACCAGGATCAGCAGGCTCTAACCACCAGTACCGGGGCGGCCCCAGGCTGGTCGCCATGACGGACCTACAGATCCGGCCCGGCGTGGCCGGAGGCACCACCGGGGCCCCGGCGGTACGGCCGGGGCTCCTCCTCGCGCTCGTCCTGTGCGGGCAGTTCATGGCCGTGCTCGACGTCTCCATCGTCAACGTCGCGGTGCCCACCATCCGCACCGACCTGGGCGCCTCCGGCGCCGCCCTGCAACTGGTGATCGCCGGCTACACCATCAGCTACGCGGTCCTGCTGATCACCGGCGCCCGGCTCGGTGCCCGCTACGGCTACAGTCGACTGTTCCAGCTCGGCCTGGCCGCCTTCACCGCCACCTCGCTGGCCTGCGGCCTCGCCCCGGCCACCGGCTGGCTGATCGCCTTCCGGCTGCTGCAGGGCGCGGGCTCGGCGCTGATGGTGCCGCAGGTGATGAGCCTGCTGCAGCGCACCTTCACCGGCGCCGCCCGCACCCGGGCACTCGGCCTCTACTCGGCGGTGCTGGCCGTCGGGATGGCGCTCGGGCAGGTGCTCGGCGGGGTGCTGGTCAGCGCCGATCTGTTCGGCGCCGGGTGGCGGCCGGTCTTCCTGGTCAACGTGCCGCTCGGGGTGGTGCTGCTGGCGGCCGGCGCCCGGCTGCTGCCGCGGCTGCCCGGCGACGCCTCGCGGGGCTTCGACGTCCCCGGCCTGGTGGTGCTGGGCGCCGCGCTCGGCCTGCTGGTGGTGCCGCTGGTGCTCGGCCACGAGCTCGGCTGGCCGGCCTGGGGCTGGGTGATGATCGCGGGCAGCGTGCTGCTGTTCGGCGCGTTCACGGTGGTCGAGCGGGGCGTCGCCCGGCGCGGCGGGCAGCCGCTGATCTCCGGACGGGTGCTGCGCGCCCCCGGGCTGCGCCCGGCGGCGGCCGGCCTGTTCTCGATCATGGCGGCCTTCTCGGGCTTCATGTTCGCCTTCGCCCTGCACCAGCAGGCCGCGCTCGGCCACAGCGCGCTGCGCGCCGGGCTCTGCTCGGCGCCCGTCGCGGTCGGCTTCGGGCTGTCCAGCCTGCACTGGCACCGGCTGCCGGGCCGGTTGCACGGGCTGCTGCCGGTGCTCGCCGCCGTGCTGCTCGGGGGCGGCTACCTGCTGCTGGGGGTGCTGCTCGGCGGCGGCGCCGAGATCGGGGCGGTACCGCTGGCGGAGATGGCCGCGCTCGGCCTGGTCGCCGGCTGCGCGTACGCGCCGCTGTTTGCCCGGGCGCTCGCGGGGGTGGCGCCCGGGGACGCGGCCGATGCCAGCGGGGTGATGGTGACGGTCATCCAGCTCGGGCAGGTGATCGGGGTCGCGGTGCTCGGCTCGGTGTTCCTCGGGCAGGTGGCCCTGCCGGCGCCGGCCGCCGAATCCGGGCACGCGCTGGAGGTGACCCTCGTGGTCAACGCCGTCGGGGTGCTCGCCGGAGCGGGCTTCGCCGCGCGCAGCGGGCGGGCGGCGCGGTAGGCGCGTTCGCGGCGAGGCGCGGCGCAGGCGGGCCGCGTCGGCGGCAGGACGTGCTTGTGGCAGGACGGGTTTTCGAGGTGCGGCCGCGGGCGTCGGCCGCACCTCGGGAAACGGATTTCTGGAGCACCCCCCGGACCGTGTAAAGTAGTCGATGTCGCCGAGGGAAACGGACGGAAACGGCCGAGAAACCCGGTGACATCGCAGGTCAAGGGGCTATAGCTCAGTTGGTAGAGCGCTTGCATGGCATGCAAGAGGTCTGGGGTTCAATTCCCCATAGCTCCACAGTGATCAAGAGCCGCCTCCCGTCACGGGGGGCGGCTCTTCGCCGTTGTGTCCATGCCACCGGCGGGCGGGTGGGAAAGACCGCTACCGTCGTGCCATGGCCGATCTGCAGCGAAGGCGGAACGAGGAGCTGGCCCGGATACTGCACCAGCTCGGCTGGAGTCCGGAACGGCTGGCCCGCGAGGTGAGCCTCGCCCTGCCGCCGGGCCTGGCCATCAGCTCCACCGCCCCGTACAAGTGGCGCGACCGCGGCATGGTGCCGCGCAGCCCGCACGACCAGACGGTCTGCGAGGTGCTCAGCCGCACCCTGGGCATAGCCGTCACCTACGAGCAGCTCTGGGGCCGGATGGGCGGCCACCGCGGCGCCAAGATCCTCTCGCCCCGGCTGCTCACCGACCCGTGGACCGCCGACACCGCCCAGACCGCGCTGCGCGAGGCGGCCACCGACGCCGGACCCGTCCGCCTCACCGACCTGTTCCGCAGCGCCGACCTCGACCACGCCGCCGGACGGCTCGCCTCCCCGCCGCCGCCGGTCGGGGGCGGCGAGGGCGCGCTGCGCGTCGACCCCGGGCTGGTCGGTGAGCTCGGCCTGTCCTGCCGGAGCAAGCAGCGGCTCGAACGCTCCTGCGGCGGCGGCCTCGTCCTCGGCCCCGCCAGGGCCGAACTCGCCATGCTGGCCAAGCTGTTGGAGCTCGGCTCGTACGACGAACGACTGGGTCGCGAGCTGTACGGGACGGCCAGCAGGCTCGCCCGGCTGGCCGGCTGGGCCGCCTACGACCTCGGCCACGACGCCGCCGCCCAGCGGGCCTTCGTCGCCGCGCTGCGCGCCGCCCACGTCAGCGGCGACCCCAGGCTCGGCGTCGCCGGGCTCGGCGCGCTGGTGGTGCTCGCCACCCAGGGCGCCGGCGGGCGCGGCCTGGACGCCGTCGCCGCGCTGTGCACCGCCCTGGACACCCACGGCCCCGCGCTCAGCCCCACCTCCCGGGCCCGCCAGCTCGGCCGGATCTCGCGTGCCCACGGCCGCCGCGGCGAGGCCGAGCAGGCCGAGGCCTTCGCCGCCCGGGCCTTCGCCGAACTGGACGGCCTGCCCGGCGCCGAGGAGGCCCGGGCCGACCTCGCCGGGATGGTGGGGGAGGGGCGGCTGGCGCTCGGCCGGTGCCGGATGGCCAAGCCGCTGCTCGCCGAGGCCGTCGCCGGGCTCGGGCCGGGGCGGGCCCGCTCCAAGGCGCTGCTGATGGTCCGGCTCGCCGAGACCCACCGGCGGCTCGGCGACCAGCGCGAGGCGGCCCGCACGGTGGCACAGGCGCGCTCACTGGCGGCGGGGATGCAGTCGGAGCGGCTGGCGAAGGCACTGCGGGACTTCGACGCGGCGGGGCGGGCGGCGGCGCGGTGATCCGGGCACCGCGGCGCACTGTCCGCGGTGTGGCGATCCGGGCCCCGCTGCGTGCCGTCCGCCGTGCGGTATCCCCGGAAGCGCCCTGACCTGCTTGCGGTACCCTGAGCCCATGCGAACCGTGCGCCTGCTCCTTAGCCGGCCGCGCTGACCAGGACCGGCCGCGCCCTCGGGCGGTGCCGGAGTCGGCGTGGCGTCCCCTCCTGCGAGGGGATTTTTTGTTTTCCGCCCCCGCCCGCGTCATGGGCCGGGTCCACGGGCCGGCCGCGTCGCGCGGTTCGCCAACTGACACCGATGGAGCTTGAAGGACCATGAGCGAGACGACCCCTGCGTCCGGCGCGGCCGAGACCGCGACCGAGCCGTTCCGGTACAGCGCCGCGCTGGCGGCGGACATCGAGTCCCGCTGGCAGGACCTCTGGGAGAAGGAGGGCACCTTCCACGCCCCCAACCCCACCGGTGCGCTGGCCGACCCGTCCGCGGGTGACGTCGCCGCGAAGCCGCACAGCTTCATCATGGACATGTTCCCGTACCCCTCGGGCGCGGGCCTGCACGTCGGCCACCCGCTGGGCTACATCGCGACCGACGTCTTCGCCCGCTACCAGCGGATGACCGGCCACAACGTGCTGCACACGCTGGGCTACGACGCCTTCGGCCTGCCCGCCGAGCAGTACGCGGTGCAGACCGGCACCCACCCGCGGGTCTCCACCGAGGCCAACATCGCCAACATGCGCCAGCAGCTGCGCCGGCTGGGCCTGGGCCACGACCCGCGCCGCTCGATCTCCACGATCGACCCGGACTACTACCGCTGGACCCAGTGGATCTTCCTGCAGATCTTCAACTCCTGGTACGACGAGGACGCCCGCAAGGCCCGTCCGATCGCCGAGCTGGTCGGCCAGTTCGAGTCCGGCTCGCGTGAGGTGCCGGGCGGGCGCGCCTGGGCCGAGCTGTCGGCCGCCGAGCGCGACGAGGTGCTGGGCGAGTACCGCCTGGCCTACGCCAAGGAGGTGCCGGTCAACTGGTGCCCGGGCCTGGGCACCGTGCTGGCCAACGAGGAGGTCACCGCGGACGGCCGCTCCGAGCGCGGCAACTTCCCGGTGTTCAAGTCCAACCTGCGCCAGTGGATGATGCGCATCACCGCGTACTCCGACCGTCTGATCGCCGACCTGGACCTGCTGGACTGGCCCGAGGCCATCAAGCTGCAGCAGCGCAACTGGATCGGCCGCTCCGAGGGCGCCCGGGTCGACTTCGCCGTCGACACCGGCAGGATCACCGTCTTCACCACCCGGCCCGACACCCTGTTCGGCGCCACCTACATGGTGCTGGCGCCCGAACACGACCTGGTCGACTCCATCGTCCCCGCCGCCTGGCCGCAGGACGTGCCCGCGGAGTGGACCGGTGGCGCTGCCACCCCCGCCGAGGCCGTCGCGGCCTACCGCGCCGCGGCCGCCGCCAAGTCGGACGTCGAGCGGCAGGTCGAGGCCAAGGTCAAGACCGGTGTCTTCACCGGCGCCTACGCGGTCAACCCGGTCAGCGGCGAGTCCGTCCCGGTGTTCATCGCCGACTACGTGCTGATGGGCTACGGCACCGGCGCCATCATGGCCGTCCCCGCCCACGACCACCGCGACTTCGCCTTCGCCCGCGCCTTCGGCCTGCCGATGCGCTGCGTCGTCGAGCCGACCGACGGGCGCGGCGAGGAGCCGGCGGCCTGGGACGACGCCTTCGACACCTACGACTCGGTCATCGTCAACTCCGCGCGCTCCGAAGGCGACCTGTCGCTGAACGGGCTGAGCGTCGTCGACGCCAAGGCCGCCGTCACCGCGTGGCTGGCCGAGCGCGGCATCGGTGAGGGCACCGTCAACTACCGCCTGCGTGACTGGCTGTTCAGCCGCCAGCGGTACTGGGGCGAGCCCTTCCCGATCGTCTACGACGAGGACGGCGTGATGCACGCGCTGCCCGAGTCGATGCTGCCGGTCGAGGTCCCCGAGGTCGACGACTACTCGCCGCGCACCTACGACCCGTTCGACTCGGACTCCTCGCCGGAGACCCCGCTGTCGCGCAACGAGGGCTGGGTCAACGTCGAGCTGGACCTGGGCGACGGGGTCAAGAAGTACCGCCGCGAGACCAACACCATGCCCAACTGGGCGGGTTCGTGCTGGTACGACCTGCGCTACGTCGACCCGACCAACACCGAGGCCGTCGCCGACCCGGCCAACGAGCGCTACTGGCTGGGCCCCACCGCGGCCAAGCCGGCCGGCGGCGCCGACCTGTACGTCGGCGGCGCCGAGCACGCCGTGCTGCACCTGCTGTACGCGCGCTTCTGGCACAAGGTGCTGCACGACCTGGGCCACGTCTCCTCCGTCGAGCCGTTCCACAAGCTGTTCAACCAGGGCATGATCACCGCGGACGTCTACCGCGACGAGCGCGGCTTCCCGGTGCCCGCCGCCGAGGTCGAGGAGCGCGACGGCACGTACTTCTGGCAGGGCGAGCCGGTCAAGCGCGAGGCCGGCAAGATGGGCAAGTCCCTGAAGAACGCCGTCGCCCCCGACGACATCGCCGACGAGTACGGCGCGGACACCCTGCGCCTGTACGAGATGTCCATGGGCCCGCTGGACGTCTCCCGCCCCTGGGACACCCGTGCCGTCGTCGGCTCGTACCGCTTCCTGCAGCGGCTGTGGCGCAACGTCGTCTCGGAGAGCACCGGCGAGCTGGTCGTCACCGAGGAGCAGCCGGACGAGGCGACCCTGCGCGCCCTGCACAAGGCGATCGACGGCATCCGCGGCGACATGGCCGGGCTGCGCTTCAACACGGCCGTCGCCAAGGCGATCGAGCTGAACAACTTCCTGGTCAAGCGCGGCTCCACGCCGCGGTCGGTCGCCGAGCAGCTGGTGCTGATGGTCGCGCCGCTGGCCCCGCACATCGCCGAGGAGCTGTGGCGCCGCCTGGGCCACGGCGAGTCGCTGGCGCACGCCGACTACCCGGTCGCCGACCCGGCGTACGTGGTCGACGAGGCGGTGACCTGCGTGGTGCAGATCAAGGGCAAGGTGAAGGCCCGGTTGGAGGTCGCGCCGACCATCACCGACGCCGAGCTGGAGGCGCTGGCGCTGGCGGACCCGGCGGTGGTCGCGGCGATCGGTGACGCGACGGTGCGCAAGGTGATCGCGCGGGCGCCGAAGCTGGTGAACATCGTGACGGGCTGAGGGGGCGGCTGAGTTCTCGGCCGGGTCTGCGGCCGGGACCGGTTTGACCGGGCGGGTGTCCTTCGGGGCGCCCGCCCGGTGCGTTTGCGCGGTGGTGTCCTGTGGTGCGCGGTGGTGTGCTGTGGTGCGGTGGTGGTGTGCCGTGGTGCTGCGCTGCTGTGGTGCCGCCGGCGCGTACCGGGCCCTCGGGGAGATCCCGGATCTGTCCCTGATCTCCGTCCGTCGGGCCTGTTCGGACCGTTTCCCGGCCGGGTGCGGCGGCTACGGTGGAACCCTCGGCAGTGCGGCCCGCGTTGGGCCCGGTGGGGGCCGACCCGGTGGCGGAAGGTGACGCGCGATGGACGTGTTCGGCGTGATGATCGGCTTGGTCCTGCTCTTCGGGATCGCGGTGCTCGTCCTGGCCGTGCTCGGCACGGTCAAGGCGGCCAAGGCCGTCGCCGCGAAGGTGGAGAGGCACGAGGCCAACGCCCGGCGCGCCGTCGAGACCGCCACCCTCAAGGCGAAGACGTACACCAAGGTCGGCCCGCCCGCGCAGATCGCCACCGTCCGGCTCAAGCTGCGGACCTCCCTGGACGGCACCCGGCAGGTGCTGGAGAGCGGGCTGCCGCAGGACGGCCAGCTCGGTGAGGCCCTCGCGCTGCTGACCCGGCTCGACGCCCACGCGGCGGAGCTGGACGGCGAGCTGCGGATGCTGGAGCGCGAGCCGGACACCGCGAGGATCGCGGCCAAGCTGCCGGAGCTGCGGGAGCGGGCGGAGCGGATCGTCCATTCGGCGGAGACCATGCGGTGGGCGGCGCAGGACCGGATGCACCGGTTCGCGGACGACGAGCTGAGCCGGCTGAGCCAGGAGTGCGAGAGCGAGGCGGGGGCGCTGCGGCATTGGGACGCCGCGGTGGGCGGCTCCGCTGGTGCTGCGCCCGGGGCTTCGTCCGGTGCCGGTGCCGGTGCCGGTGCTGGTGCCAGTGGTGCCGGTGCGGCCCGGGCCGGGTTGACGGACGGGAAGGGGCGGCCGAGCGCCGAGGAGCTGCTCGGGCTGGCTGATCCGCTGGTGAAGCTGGCGCAGCGGCTGCGGAAGCCGTCGGCGGGGCCCTCGGCAGGCCCCTCGGCGGGCTGATTTCCCGGCTCCCCCCGGTGCGTCCGGGAGTGCGCTGTCCTCCCGGACGAACGGGGAGTAACCTCCGGCTCATGCCCTCCGACCTCGCTCTTGTCACCGATTCCACGGCCTATCTGCCGCAGGAGAGCCTCGACCGGCACGGGATCACGGTGGTCCCGCTGAGCGTCGCGGTCGGTGACTCGGTCCTCAGCGAGGGCGTGGAGATCTCCCCGAAGGACGTCGCCGAGGCGCTGCGCGCCAAACAGCGGGTGACCACCTCCCGGCCCAACCCGGAGGCCTTCGCCGCCGTCTACCGGGCGGCCGCCGAGGCCGGGGCGAAGGGGATCGTCTCGGTGCACATCTCCGGCGAGCTCTCCGGCACGGTCGAGGCCGCCCGGCTGGCGGCCGCCGAGGCGCCCGTACCCGTGCGGGTGGTGGACAGCCGGCTGGTCGGCATGGCCCTCGGGTACGGGGTGCTGGCGGCCGCCGAGGCGATCGCGGCCGGGCAGGGCCTGGCGGAGGCGGCCGGGGCGGCGGAGCGGCGGGCGGCCGGGACCAGCGGGTTCTTCTACGTGGACACCTTGGAGCACCTGCGCCGGGGCGGACGGATCGGGGCGGCGCGGGCGCTGCTCGGGTCGGCGCTGGCGGTCAAGCCGCTGCTGCACCTGGACGGGGGGCGGATCGAACCGCTGGAGAAGGTACGGACGGCCTCGCGGGCGATCGCCCGGCTGGAGGAGATCGCGGTCGAGCGGTCGGGGGAGGGCGCGGTGGACATCACCGTGCACCACCTGGCGGCCGAGGACCGGGCCGAGCCGCTCGCGGAGCGGCTGCGGGCGCGGGTGCCGGGGCTCCGGGAGCTGTACGTGGGCGAGGTGGGGGCGGTGATCGGCGCGCACGTCGGGCCGGGGCTGCTCGCGGTGGTGGTCGCGCCGCGCTGAGGCGGCGGTTCGGTCAACTTTCGCCGGCTCCTCCCACCCGTGTGAGTGACGTTTTTTATCCACAACCCCCGGGTTATCCACAGGGTTTCGGTAATTTCCGCGGGCCGGCCGTCGGCCTCCTAGCGTCCTCGCCATGACGACCTTGGGCCTGGGCGCGGCTAAGCGCCAAGCGATCAACGAGACGGTACGGCTGCGGATGGCGGCGCTGTTGCCGACGGGCGAGGAACCGGCGGGCGGCCCCTGCGCGGGTGTTCCCCCGTCCCCGGGGGCCGCTCCACCGTTGCCTGCCCAGGCGTCGCCGCCGGGAGCGGTCGACCCCGTCGGCCCTTCATCGGGTGACGGGGCGCGGCTGCGGTTCGCCACGGCGCTGGGGCTCGACCGGCGGGCGGTGGCCGGGCTGGTGATCCTGCTGCTGTTCGCGGTGGGCTACGCCGTGCAGCACTTCTGGCTGGCCAGACCGGAGGCGGTGGCCGTCCCGGCGCTCGCGGTCGCCTCGGCGCCGTCGGAGCCGGGCATGCCCTCCGCCCTCGTCCCGGCCGCCTCCGGGGCCGGGCCGCCCGAGGCCCCTGCGGGCCCGGGCACGGAGGCCGCCGTCGTGATCGACGTCGGCGGGCGGGTCCACCTGCCCGGCCTGCACACCCTGCCCGGCGGCTCGCGGGTGGCCGACGCCCTGCGGGCGGCGGGCGGTCCGCTGCCGGAGACGGACACCAGGGGCCTCAACCTGGCCCGCGTGCTGACGGACGGTGAGCAGATCCTGGTCGGCGAGCAGGCACCGGCCCCCGTCCCGCTCTCCGGAGGCGCCAACGGGCCTCCCGGGGCCGGCACGCCCCGGCCAGCCGTCAGCCTCAACCGCGCCACCCTCGAACAGCTCGACGCCCTTCCGGGCGTCGGCCCGACCCTCGCCCAGCGCATCCTCGCCTACCGCACCTCGCACGGCTCGTTCCGCACGGTCGACCAGCTTCGGCAGGTCAGCGGGATCGGCGCCCGTACGTTCGCGGAGCTCCGCCCGTTGCTGACGCTCTGACGCCCACTTCGTTCCCGATGCACGAAATCGCTCACCGCCGAAGGGAGGCACCGCCATGTCCGCCGTCACCGCAGCGCTCCCGCGCCCCCGCTCCTCGGCGGCCGACTTCCGGCTGCTGCTTCCCGCCGTCTCGGCCTGGGTGGTCACGGCGGCGCTGCTGACCCTGGAACCCGGGTCCGAGGTCCTGCTCCGCTCGCTCGCGGGCGTCGCCGTGCTCGCGGCCGTCCCGTTGCTCGTGCGACCGGGCCTCCTGCGCCGGCGCGGGGCCGCGGTGACCCTCGCCGCCGTCCTGCTCACCGGAGCGGCGGCCGCGATCGCGACCCCGCTGCACACCGCCGACCTGCACCGGGGGCCGCTGCCGGAGCTCGCCCGTGCGGCCGAGCACGCCCCGCCGCGATCCGCGGGCACGCCCGCCCCGGCGGTGGAGGTGGAGCTGACCGTCGAGGGGGACCCGAAGGTCCACACCTCCCGCAGCGGCACCACCGGCGGGCAGACCCTCCTCACCGTGGAGGCCGTGGCCGACCGCGTCACCGTCCTCCCGGACGGGCCGGCCACCCGCACCCGCACCCCGGTGACCGTCATGGTCCGAGGGCTGGAGAGCGAGCCCTGGCTGCGGCTGCTCCCGTCCGAGCGGCTGGCCGCCGAGGCCGAGGTCCGACCGGCGGGGGACGGCTACGACACCGAGTCCGCGGCACTGCTGACCGTCCACGGCCCGCCCCGGCAGCTCGCGCCGCCGAGCCTGCCGCAGCGGATCGCCGGGCGGCTGCGCGAGGGCCTGCGCACCGCGTCCGACGGGCTCCCCTCGGACGCGCGTGGGCTGCTCCCGGGGCTCGTGGTCGGCGACACCTCCCGACTGCCCGACGATCTGGTGGACGCCTTCCGGGCCACCGACCTGGTGCACCTGGTGGCCGTCAGCGGGGCCAACCTCGCCATCGTCCTCGGCGTGCTGCTCGGCGCACCCGGCCAGGCCGGCACTGCGGAACGGCGCGGGCTGGCCGCGGTGCTGGGACTGTCGCTGCGCACCAGCGCCCTGCTGGGCACGGCGCTGACGGTGGCCTTCGTCACCGTCTGCCGACCCGAGCCCAGCGTGTTGCGGGCGGCGGGAACGGGACTGATCGGCATGCTGGCCCTGGCCACCGGCCGCCCCCGCCGGGCCGTACCCGCGCTCGCCGGAGCCGTGCTGGTTCTCGTCCTGCTGGACCCGTTCCTGGCCCGCTCCTTCGGCTTCCTGCTCTCGGTGCTCGCCACCGCGGGGCTGCTCGTCCTCGGGCCGCACTGGGCCGAAGCCCTGCGGGCCCGACGTTGGCCGCACCACCTGGCGGGCGCACTGGCGGCGACGGCGGCCGCCCAGGCGCTGTGCGCGCCGGTGACGGTGGTGCTGTCCGGACACATCAGCCTGGTGGCGATCCCGTGCAACCTGCTGGCCGAACTGGCGGTGGCCCCGGCGACGTTGCTCGGCTTCGGGGTGCTCGTCCTGCAGCCGTTCCTCCCGTCCCTGGCCCGCCTGCTCGCCGAACCGGCCGGAGTGCCGGCCAGCTGGCTCGCCTTGGTGGCGCGCCGCGGAGCCGAGCTGCCGGGCGGCCAACTCTCCTGGCCGGGCGGCTGGTTCGGGACGGTGACGGTCGCCCTCGCCACCCTGGCCGTCTGCTGGGCGGCGCCCTTCCTGCTGCCCCGGCGGACGGCGCCCGGCCGGCGGGCCCGTACCCGGCGCCGCTGGGCCCGGGCGCTGGTGACGGGTGCCCTGCTGATGGTGCTGCTGGCCGTGTTGCTGCGTCCGCCGCAGCTCGCCCGGATCGCCACCGGCTGGCCGCCGCCGGGGTGGCGGCTGGCGATGTGCGATGTCGGGCAGGGAGACATGTTGGCCCTTCGGGCCGATGCGTCGGACAGCGCGGTGGTGATCGACACGGGGCCGGACCCGAATGCCGCCGATCGGTGCTTGCGCGACCTCGGCATCACGACGGTGCCGCTTCTGCTGCTGACGCATTTTCACGCGGACCATGTCGAGGGGGTGCCGGGGGTGTTGCGGGGCCGTGCGGTCGGTGCGGTCGAGGCCACGGTACTGGACGATCCGCCGGGAGAGGTGGCCCGGGTGGCCGGCTGGGTGGCCGGGGCCGGGGTGCCGTTGCTGCGGGCGGGTCGTGGTGAACGGCGGTCGGCGGGTGCGGGGTTGGCCTGGGACGTGGTGTGGCCCGATCCCGGGGCGGCCGTGGAGGCGCCCGGCGCGAACAACGCGAGTGTGGCGCTGCTGGTGTCGCTGGCCGGTGGTCTGCGGATGGCGCTGCTCGGTGACCTCGAACCACCCGCCCAGTCCGCCCTGTTGGGTCGCTTGGGCCGGGTCGACGTCCTGAAGGTGGCGCACCACGGCTCGGCGCACCAGGACTGGGACTTGACCGCGGCGCTGCGGCCGCGGCTGGCCCTGATCTCCTGCGGTGAGGGCAACGCGTACGGTCACCCGTCCCCGCGCACGGTCGAGCGGCTGCGCGCGCTGGGCGCCACCGTCCTGCGTACCGACCGTGCGGGTGACATCGCCGTGGTCGGTGACTCCCCGTCCACCCTCGCTGTCGCCACCCACCCCCAGCCCTCCCACGGCGCCCACTCCGCTCGTTCCGGTCGCCAGGCCCACTCCACTGCCAAGCCCCGTGCCCCGCCCCTGTGACCCCCGCTCTCCTCCTCCCTCCACCAGGTGGGGTGGGGAAGGGGTAGGGGTGGGGGAGGTGGAGGGAGGGGTGGGGGGCGGGGGCGGGGGCGGGGGCCCGGGGGAAAGCGATTGCGGCGCGCTCCGGGCGGGCCCCGCTCCCCCCCCGCCAACACACCTCACCCGGCCGGTGGGGGCGGTCGCCCAAGTCCCGCCGTCACCGCCCGTCACCGCGGCGGGTGGCCC
>NZ_JBHVVI010000164.1:0-16611 GCF_042883685.1 Kitasatospora sp. NPDC058190 | reverse complement strand
GGTGTCGAAAGGGAGAAGCGACAAGCGAGGCACGAGCGCCGGAGCGCCGACCGTCGGCACCGGGCCAGGAGCGCCCCAGAGGCGAGCGGGCGAGTCCCCCGCCCCGAGCCGAAGGGGCGCGCCGGTGTCGAAAGGGAGAAGCGACAAGCGAGGCACGAGCGCCGGAGCGCCGACCGTCGGCACCGGGCCAGGAGCGCCCCGGAGGCGAGCGGGCGAGTAACAGCGCGGGCCCCTTGACCAGTTCGTGCTGGTCAAGGGGCCCGCTGCTTCAGCCGGTCCGGGCTACTGCTTGCGCAGCTCCCGCACCGCCGCCTCCAGCCGCTGCCCGTAGTCGGCGTCGGCCTTGCGGAAGTTGTCGACCGCCCGCTCCACGATGTCCTCGCGGTCGGCGGAGACCTTGGCGATGAAGCCCGCCAGGTTGGCGATCAGGCGCTGCCTCTCCTCCTCGGAGTACAGCCGGTACAGGTTGCCGGCCTGCACGAAGTCGTCGTCCTCGGCGTGCGCGGGCGTCGCGTGGTTGCCGGTGGGGCCGTCGACGACGGTGGCGGCCCACAGCAGGCGGCCGGTCTGCACCGGGCCGCCGAAGCTGTTCGGCTCGTAGTTCTTCTGGCGCCCGTGGCGGCCGTCGTACAGGTGGCCGTCGCGGCTGTTGGTGCGGGCCTCGGTGGCGTGCGGACGGTTCACCGGCAGGTGGTCGGCGTTGATGCCGACCCGGTAGCGGTGGGCGTCCGCGTAGGCGAACAGGCGGCCCTGGAGCATCTTGTCCGGGGACGGGCCGATCCCGGGCACGAAGTGCGCCGGGGAGAAGATCGACTGCTCGACCTCGGCGAAGACGTTCTCCGGGTTGCGGTTGAGCTCCAGTCGGCCGACCTCGATCAGCGGGTAGTCGGCGTGCGGCCAGACCTTGGTCAGGTCGAAGGGGTTGAAGCGGTAGCCGGCCGCGTCGGCCGCCGGCATCACCTGGACCTGCACCGTCCAGGTGGGGTACTCGCCGCGCTCGATCGACTCGCGCAGGTCGCGCTGGTGGCTGTCCGGGTCCTCGCCGGCGAGCTTGTTGGCCTCGTCCTGGGTGAGGTTGCGGATGCCCTGGTCGGTCTTGAAGTGGTACTTGACCCAGAAGTGCTCGCCGGCCTCGTTCTGCCACTGGAAGGTGTGCGAGCCGTAGCCGTTCATGTGCCGGTAGGTGGCCGGGATGCCGCGGTCGCCGAACAGCCAGGTCACCTGGTGGGTCGCCTCGGGCGACAGGCCCCAGAAGTCCCAGACGTTGTCGGCCTCCTGCGAGCCGGTATACGGGTCTCGCTTCTGGGTGTGGATGAAGTCCGGGAACTTGATCGCGTCCTTGATGAAGAACACGGGGGTGTTGTTGCCGACGAGGTCGTAGTTGCCCTCCTCGGTGTAGAACTTCACCGCGAAGCCGCGCGGGTCGCGCACCGCGTCGGCCGAGCCGAGGTTGCCGGCCACGGTGGAGAAGCGCAGGAAGACCTCGGTCTGCTTGCCGACCTCGGACAGGAACGCCGCGCGGGTGTACTGCGAGACGTCGGCGGTCACCGTGAAGGTGCCGTACGCCGCGGCGCCGCGGGCGTGCACCACGCGCTCCGGGATCCGCTCGCGGTTGAAGTGCGCGAGCTTCTCGAACAGCAGCTGGTCCTGGATCAGGGCCGGGCCGCCGACGCCCGCGGTCTCGGTGTTCTGGTTGTCGGCGACGGGGGCACCCGCCTCCGTGGTGAGGGTCGGGCGCAGCTCGTCCTGCGTGGTCATAACGGGTGCCTCCGAGGGGTCCGGTCGTGATGACACGATCCTAACTTGGACTTTGTCCAAGTCAACACTGGAACCAAACTCAGAGCGTGACTTACTCTGGTGCCATGAGTGACCTGCTGGAGAGACTGCGCGGACACGGCTGGCGGCTCACCTCGCAGCGCCGGGTGGTGGCCGAGGTCCTCGACGGCGAGCACGTCCACCTCACCGCGGACGAGGTGCACGCGCGCGCCGCCGCCCACCTGCCCGAGATCAGCCGCGCCACCGTCTACAACACGCTCGGCGAACTCGTCGCCCTCGGCGAGGTGCTGGAGGTCGCCACCGACGGCCGCGCCAAGCGCTACGACCCCAACGCCCACCGCGCCCACCAGCACCTGGTCTGCTCCGGTTGCGGCGCGATCCGCGACGTCCACCCGCACGGCGACCCGCTCGCCGACCTCCCCGCCGCCGAGCGCTTCGGCTTCACCGTCACCGCCGCCGAGGTCACCTACCGGGGCCTGTGCCCCGACTGCCGCCCCTGACCGGCGCCCTGCCGACGTCCCCGTTCGAGGCGACTACGCGCTGAGCTCCGCGTGCAGCGCGCCCAGCAGCCGCCCGGCCCGCTCGGCGACCTCGGCCGGCCCGTAGTCGATCGCCCGGCGGCACCAGTTCTCGGCCTGCACCGGCTCGCCCCGGCGCAGCGCCAGCAGTGCCAGGCGCAGCGCGGCGCGCCCGTGCCCGGCGTCGGCGGCCCGGGTGTACCAGAGCATCGCCTCCGCCTCGCTGTCCTGCCGGGCCAGCAGCAGCCCCAGGTTGAACGCGGCGCTGCGACTGCCCGCCTCGGCGGCCCGCCGGTACCAGCTCTCGGCGATCTCCAGCGCCCCGCGCTCGGCCGCCCGCACGCCCATCCGCACCTGCGCCCGCCGGTGCCCGGCGTCGGCCGCCACCGCGTACCAGTGCTCGGCCTCGGCGTCGGCGTCCCCGCGCCGGTCCAGCACCGAGGCCAGCCGGAACGCGCCCTCGGCCGAACCGCCGGCCGCCGCCTGCCGGTAGCGCTCCAGCGCGCCGGGCAGGTTGCCGCGCTGCTCCTGGGCGACCGCCAGCTGCAGGGCCGCCTCGCCATGGCCCTCGGCGGCGGCCCGCGCGTACCACTCCTGGGCCTGGTGGTGCTGGCCGCGCCCGGCGTGCAGCACGCCGAGGTTGAAGGCGCCGTCGACGCTGCCGGCCTCGGCGGCCTTGGAGAACCACGGCTCGGCGCCGGACTCGTCGCCGCGCTGGAGCAGCACCACGGCCAGCGCGTTGCAGGCCTCCCGGTGCCCGGCGTACGCGGCCCGGCGGTACCACTGCTCGGCCTGCTGCTCGCGGCCGGTGCCGGCGCAGAGCAGGCCGAGGTTGAAGGCGCCGTTCTGGTCGCCCGCGTCGAGGGCGGTGCGGTACCAGTGCTCGGCCTGCCCGGCCTCGCCGCGGCTGGCGTGCAGGGCGCCCAGCGCGTTGGCGGCGTTGCCGTCGCCGGCCTCGGCGGCCTCCCGCCACCACTCGGCGGCGGCGACGACGTCCCCGGAGTCGCGCAGCAGGAAGCCGAGCGCGCAGGCGGCGCGCGGCTCGCCGTTCTGGGCGGACTGGCGGTACCAGCGGGCCGCCTCGTCCAGCAGCGACTGGTCGGTGCCGGCGCGCTCCTCCAGCAGCACGCCCAGGCGCAGCGCGGCGCGGGGGTGGCTGCGGGCGGCGGCGGTGCGGTACCAGGCCTCGGCGGTGTCCTTGTCGCCGGCGGCCTCGCGCATCCGGGCCAGCCGGTAGGCGGCCTCGCGGTGCCCGGCGTCGGCGGAGACCTTGAACCAGCGCTCGGCCCGCACGTCGCGCCGGTGCTCCATCAGGTCGCCCAGCGCGTAGGCGCCGAGCGGGTGGCCGTGGTCGGCGGCGAAGTGCAGCCAGTACTCGGCGGCCTCCTCCTCGCCCTGGTCGCGCAGCTGGAGCCCGAGCGCGTGCGCGGCCGGGGCGCTGCCCGAGACGGCGGCCTGGCGCCACCACTGGCCGGCCTCGGCGCGGTGGCCCTGCTGGTGCAGCAGCACGCCGAGGTTGTTGGCGGCGGCGCGCAGCCCGGCGGCCGCGGCGGCGCGCAGGTAGGGCTCGGCGTCCTCCAGGTCGCCGCGGCGCAGCAACAGGGTGCCGAGCCGGCAGGCGGCGTCCGGATCGCCGTCGTCGGCGGCCTGCCGGTGGCGGGCCTCCAGGGCGGCGCACTCGCGGGCGGCCAGCGCGGTCTCGAAGCTGGTCGGGTCCAGGCCGGCCGCATCCAGCGCGGCGCCGGCGGGCGCGTCCTCGCCGCCGGCCGCGCCGTACGGGCCGACGGCCGCGGAGAACTGACGGGTGGACACGTGGACCAGGCTGTCCGGGCCGAAGCCGCCGACCGAGGGGCGTTCGGACAGTCCGCTGGTGCGCTGGGCGGGCAGGGCTCCCGGGTGGCCGTCGGGGTTCTCGGCGCTCTCCGCCCAGGCGTCGGTGTCCGCCTCGGCGGCCGCACCGGACCTGGTCCCTGACTTGCCGATCAGCCTCATGCCGACTCCCGCTCCCCCAGAGTGTCGCGGCATCGTGCCCCGGCCCGCGGCCGGAGGGACTCGCGGGAGAGGCGCCGGACCCGACGGCCGGTCAGCAACCGTGCACCGTCCCCCATGTGTCCCATCGTCGCATCACCCGCTACCCGCGTACACCTGCCCCGGCCGAATTCGGACGGGGCGAACCCGAAGCCGACGAAATTGCTTCGGCGCTTTGTCGATTTCCCGACACTTCCACCCCACAAACCCCAATGCCGTCCCCGTTGGCGACGGTCGATAGTACCGGAGCGGTTCCCCCCGCTTGGGGAGGGAAACGTCCGCGCCCGAAAACACGAAGGGCCCGGAGGAAGAATCCTCCGGGCCCTTCGGCTACTGAGTAGCGGGGACAGGATTTGAACCTGCGACCTCTGGGTTATGAGCCCAGCGAGCTACCGAGCTGCTCCACCCCGCGTCGGTGGTTAAACCATAGCACGGACACGGGGTGGAACCGAAAACGGTTACCGCAGCTCAGCGGGGACTACGGGGTCGGGCTCGGCGACCCCGACCCCGTCGGCGTCGCCGCCGGGGTCGGCGCCGGGCCGCCGCCGCGGGCCGCGTCGGCCGCCTTCAGGGCGTCGCCGAGCGCCTTCTGGGCGTTGCCGTACGCCGCCCAGTCGCCGTTCTTGAACGCGGTCTGGCCGTCGTTGTACGCCTTCTCCGCGTCCGCGAGCGCCTTCTGCAGCTCCGGCGAGATCGTCCCGCCCGGCGCCGGGGTGCCCGGCCCGGTGGGCGTGGGCGTCGCCGGCGAGGTCGGCGTCCCGCCCGTGCCCGGGGTGGACGGCGCGGTCGGGGTGGTCGCCGGGGCCGCCCCCGCGAACACCTTCTTCAGCGCGTCCTCCAGGGTGTTCTCGAACGCCACGTTGTCGTCCCCGTACACCGCCAGGACCTTCTGCAGCGTCGGGTACTTGGCTCCGCGTCCGCGTACGTACACCGGCTCGACGTTCAGCAGCCCGTTGCCGACCGGCAGGGTCAGCAGGTTGCCGTACTCCAGCTCCGAGTCGCCGCCGCTCTTCAGCAGCGTGATCTGCGAGGCCACCTCCTGACGGGAGTTGAACTTCGACTGCACCAGGCCCGGGCCGGGCGCGCCGCTGTCCCCCGTCATCTTCAGGATCCGGATCTTCCCGTAGTCGTCGCCCGGATCCGCGTCCACCGCCATGAACGCCGCCAGGTTCGGCCGCTGGTTCGGCACGAAGGTGCTGGTCAGCGAGAAGCTCGCGGCGTTGGTGTCCGGCATCCGCACCGTCACGTAGTACGGCGGCTGGACCTGCTTGGTGTCACTGGTCGGGTCCACCGGGACCTGCCAGATGTCGCTGCCGTTGAAGAAGGAGTTGGCGTCCGTCACGTGGTACTGGCCCAGCAGGTCGCGCTGCACCTTGAACATGTCCTGCGGGTAGCGCAGGTGCGGCAGCAGCGTCTGCGGGATGTCCGCCTTCGGCTCGACCGTGCCCGGGAAGGCCTTCATCCAGGTCTTCAGCACCGGGTCCTTCTCGTCCCACTGGTAGAGCTTCACCTCGCCGGTGTAGGCGTCCACCGTGGCCTTGACCGAGTTGCGGATGTAGTTGACCTGGTTGGCGACGGCCAGCAGCTCACCGCGCTGGTTGGTCAGCGAGTCCTTGGTCGCCGTGCCCAGCGTCGTCTTCGACGAGAACGGGTAGCCGTCCGAGGTGGTGTAGCCGTCCAGCACCCAGACCACGCGGCCGTCCTGCACCACCGGGTACGGGTCGGCGTCGATCGACAGCCACGGCGCGACCTTCTCCACCCGCTCCTTCGGCGTCCGGTTGTAGATCACCTTGGCGCCGTCGGTGATCGCCCCCGCGTACAGGATCTGCGGCTCGGCGAAGCGCACCGCGTACGCGGCCCGGGTGATCGGGTTGTCCAGCGAGACCCCGCTGTCCCCGGAGTAGGTGTACTCGGCGTTCTGACCGGTCTTGGGGTCGGTGTAGTCGATCTCCTTGTTCGAGCCGCCGACGATCGAGTACGTCGTCGTCTTCTCGCCGTAGTAGATCCGCTGCTGGTAGTCGCCCAGCGTCCCGGTGGCCGGCAGGCCCGACTCGGTGAACACCGGCTGGCCCCGGTCGTCGACCTGGTTGCCCTTGGCGACCACCGCGCCGTAGCCGTGGGTGTACTTGAAGTGGTCGTTGATCCAGTTGCGCTGCACCCCGTTGAGGTCCAGCTCGCGCAGGCCGATCACGGTGTCCTGCTTGCCCGTGCCCGTGCCGTAGCGGTCCACGTCCAGCGTGCTCGGGAAGGCGTAGTAGTTGCGCTGCTGCTCCAGCGACTGGAACGTCGGCGAGACGATGTTCGGGTCCAGCAGCCGGATGTCCGCGATGGTCTGCGCGTCCGGCTTCAACGCGTCCGCGCTGGTCGAGCCCTGCGGGCTGTACTGGGTGGTCTGCGCGTCCGCGATCCCGTACGCCTGGCGCGTGGCGTCGATGTTCTTCTGGATGTACGGCGTCTCCTTGGCCTGCTCGTTCGGCTTGACCTGGAACTGCTGCACGATCGCCGGGTACAGCCCGCCGATCAGCACCGCCGACAGCACCATCAGTCCCAGCCCGATCAGGGCCGGCGCCCAGGTTCGGCGGATCGGCGTCAGGAAGAACAGCACCGCGCAGATGATCGCGACGAAGAACAGGATCGTCTTGGCCGGCAGGAACGCGTTGGCGTCCACGTAGCGCAGGCCCGTCCAGCCCGAGACGCCCTTGTACGAACCGGTCTTCACCGCCAGCGCGTACCGGTCCAGCCAGTACGCCACCGCCTTCAGCAGCACGAACACGCCCAGCAGCACCGCCAGGTGCCCCTGCGCGCCCGCGCTCGCCCGCCGCCCCGGCCCCTGCAGCCGCAGCCCCCCGTACAGGTAGTGCACCAGCGCCGAGGTCAGCAGCGAGACGATCACCGCGCTGAACGCGAAGCCCAGCACGAACTCGTAGAACGGCAGGTCGAAGGCGTAGAACGAGACGTCCATGCCGAACTGGGCGTCCTTCTCCCCGAAGGACGTCGCGTTCGTCCACATCAGCCAGGTCCGCCACTGGCCCGACGCCGCCGCACCCGCCACCAGACCGATCACCAGCGAGACGCCGATCAGCGCCCAGCGCTTGAACGGCGCCAGCCCCGCCCGGTAGCGGTCCAGGCTCTGCTGCTCGACCGACATCGCCGACAGCGGCGGGCGCAGCCGGTGCGCCAGCCAGACGTTGAAGCCGACGATCACCGCCATCAGCAGGCCGAACACCGCGAACAGCCCGATCTTCGTCCACAGCTGGGTGGTGAACACCGAGGAGTAGCGGACCGACCTGAACCACAGCCAGTCCGTCCAGAAACCGGCGAACATGACGAACAGCAGGAACAGCACCGCGAGCACGCCCAGGGTCAGCAGGGCCACCCGCGCCCGCCGGGAGGGCGGGCCTACCCTGCGCCGGAAACCCGGCCCTGAGCGTTCCGGCATCTGGAATACCACGGTGGCACCTCAGCTGTGTCGTCTGGAATCGGTCGGTCGTCAGAGCAACTTAACCAGGCTTCGACCGAGTTCCCACCGTTAGCAGACGGTTACTACGTCGCTCCCCCACACCCCCGCCACCTCGCCCCGAGCCCGCCCGGCGGGCGCCACCCGCCCGGCGTGTGAGGATTGAGTCATGTCCGACGCGTCTGCATTCACGAACTCCCCCGGCTCTGCCGACGATGTATCCAAGCTCCCCGCCGCCAACCCGCTCACCCGGGCCGCGCTGGAGATCGACGAGTACGCCGCCACCCTCGGCTGGGACCTCCCGGCCCGGCTGTTCGCCCTGGTGGACAGCGCCGCCCTGCGCAAGGCCGACCCGAGGATCGCCGAACAGCTCGGCCTCGCCGAGAGCGACGAGCCCGGCCTCACCCCGGTCGAGCAGGACGAGATCCCGGCCGGCATGGAACTCGACAAGTTCCTCGGCACCATCGCCTGGCCCGACGCGGTGGCCGGCTGCGCCCTGGTCGTCGAGCGGCTGATGCTGCCGCCGGGCGCCGAACAGTCCCGCCCGCGGGGCGCCAGCGACGCCCAGCTCGCCGAGTGGGTGGCCAACCACCCCAAGCGCGAGGAGGTCCGGATCACCGCCGCGGTACT
Organism: Kitasatospora sp. NPDC058190; assembly: GCF_042883685.1. Lineage (NCBI taxonomy): Bacteria > Bacillati > Actinomycetota > Actinomycetes > Kitasatosporales > Streptomycetaceae > Kitasatospora > Kitasatospora sp. NPDC058190. The sequence continues at coordinate 8,202 of NZ_JBHVVI010000164.1, read as the reverse complement.
GCGCGACGGCAAGAAGGAGATCGCCCTGCGGCTGCGTTCCAAGGACGTCGCCCGCGAGGTGCTGACCGGCCCGGACCTGGTGCCCGGCCTGACCGACGCGCTGCTGGCGACCTTCTCGTAACCGTCCCCGGGTCCGGGGCTACTTGGCGCAGGACGGCAGCGCGGAGGTCTGCCCGGAGCGGAGCTGCTCCAGCGACTTCAGCGCGCCGTCCAGCGTGTCCGTCTTGATCAGGGTCAGCCCGGACGGGACGTTCTTGGTGGCCTCGGCGCAGTTCGAGGACGGGGTGAGGAAGTACTCGGCCCCGGCGTCCCGGGCGGCGATCAGCTTCATCGATATCCCGCCGATCGGGCCGACCTTGCCGTCGTCGTCGATGGTGCCGGTGCCGGCGACGAACTTGCCGCCGGTGAGGTCGCCGCCGGGGGTGAGCTTGTCGATGATGCCGAGCGAGAACATCAGCCCGGCGCTGGGACCGCCGACGTCCTGCAGACCGATGTCGATCTGGAACGGGTAGGTGTGCCGGATCCCGGTGCCGATGCCGACCACCGCGAGGTCGGCGCGCTCGGCCGGGGCCTTCGGGTCGAGGTCCTTGGCCCGCACGGTCGGGACGGTGACGTCGGTCCTGGCCCCCGGGGTGGCGGTGCCGTTGCCGGAGGTGTCCTTGGCCCGCGGAACCACGGTGAAGACCACCGACTCGCCCGGCTTGTGCTTGGTGACGGCGGCGACCACCTGGTCGACCGAGGTGACCGGGGCGCCGTCGACGGCGGCGATCTGGTCGCCCGCGTGCAGCCGGCCCTCGGCCGGGGCGCCCGCGGTGACCGACTTGACGATCAGCTCGCTGCCGATCGGGATGCCCAGCTGGTTGAGCGCGGCGGTGCGGGCGCTGTCCTCGGAGGAGGCGAACTCCTCGGCGTTCTGCTTCTTGGCGTCGGCGTCCGACTGCCCCTTGGGGTAGACGTTGTCGTGCGGCACCACCAGCACGTCGTCGCGCAGCCAGCCGACCACGGCGTTGACCAGGCTGGGCTCGTACTTGGCCCCGGTGACCTGGACGGTGGTCATGTTGAGGTGCCCGCTCGTCTTGTACGAGTCGTGCCCGGTGATGGTGATCACCGGCTTGCCGCCCTGGTCGCCGAGCGTGTTGTACGTCGGGCCCGGGCTCATCTCCGTGTACGGCACCTTCATCAGCACCGAGACGCAGAGCAGCGCTATGAGCAGCAGGGTGGCAGCGAGCATCGTCGCGGAGCGGCGTGGCATGCCTCGACAGTACGGGACGCGGGTGACGCGACGCCCGGCGGGCTACCGGCCGGAGTGCTCGCCGGGGGCGGCGGTGTCGGCGGTGGTGCGTTCCATCGCGGCCATGAAGCGCCGGTGCTCGGCGAGTGAGGCCGGGTCCCCCGTGGCCTTCGGGGCCCGCTGGGCCCAGCCGGCCCAGACGGCGGCGGCGAGGACGGCGACAACCGGAATGATCAACCAGGCGAGCGCACCCATATCAGTACTCCCAGCTCGTCGTGTCTATGAGCAGATTAACCACTCCGGCGGACAACGCGGCTGGCGCCGTCCGGGTAACGGGACGGCCGATCGGCTCACTTCCAGGGACTATTCGGCGCAGCCGCCCAGACCCGTTCGGGTGAGACGGCGGCGCGCCTGACCCCAGGGACGCGCTCCGTGTGCATCCGGTTCCGCCGCACACCCGACGAGGGTCAGCAGCCGCCGGCGCCGACCCACTCCTCCTCGCCGTCGGCGAAGACCTGGTGCTTCCAGATCGGCACCTCGTGCTTGAGGTCGTCGATCAGCCGGCGGGCCGCCGCGAAGGCCTCGCCGCGGTGGGCGCAGGAGACCGCGACGATCACGGCCTTGTCGGTGATCTCCAGCCGGCCCACCCGGTGGACCGCGGCGAGCGCCCTGACCGGGAAGTCGGCGACGACCTTCTCGGCGATCCGGCGCATCTCCTGCTCGGCGGTGGGGTGGCAGCTGTACTCCAGCGCGGCGACCGACTTGCCGCCGTCGTGGTCACGGACCGTCCCGACGAAGACGGTGGTGCCGCCGGCCGCGTCGTCACCGACCGCCTCGTACACCTCGTCCAGCGAGAGCGGGGTGTCGCGGATGGCGAGCAGGCGGATGGGGTCGTGGTTCTCGGACATGACCCCATGATTCCCCATCCCGGCCGGATGCGGGCAAGGGGTTTCCACATCACGATGTGGAAATTTCGCATCGTGAGAAGTGTCGCCGCTCGGCGGGCGCCCCGGGCTCGACGGGCACCCCGGGCACGACGGGCGCCCCGGGCTCGACGGGCGCCCCGGGCCGATCCGGGGCCGGCTCCGGGCCGGTCAGAACCGGCGCCGCTTGCGGGCCCGGCGCACCAGCGCCGCCGTACCCACCAGCGCCACCGTCGCCCCGGCCGCCCCCAGGCTGGTCGCCGCCTCCTTGCCGCCCAGCCGGCGCCCGGCCACCGCGTGCTTGCCGGACACCTGGGCCAGCAGCTCCGCCAGCACCTGCTCGTTGGTGAACTCCGGACGCCACCCCGCCTCGTGCAGCCGGCTGCCCGACACCACCCACGGATACATCGTGTACGCCAGGTCCCCCGCCGGGGCCGGGGTCAGGCCCAGCCGGTGCAGCCGCGCCGCCGTACCCAGCGCCAGCGACGCCGGCAGCTCCATCCGCCGGATCCCCGACAGCCGCTCCACGTCCTCCTGCTCCAGCCAGCCGTCGCAGCCGACCGTCACCTCGCCCTCGACCAGGCCCAGCGCCGCGTACTCCAGCGCCGCCGACAGGTCGTCCACGTGGCAGAACTGCCAGCACGGGCGCGAGCCGGCCACCACCAGCAGCCGCGGCGCCTCGAAGTGCCGGGTCAGCACCGTGTCCACTCCGGGGCCCACCACCACGGCCGGGCGCAGCACCGTCACCTGCAGCCCCGGGTGGGCGCGCGGCGCCCGCCGGGCCAGGCGCTCGATCTCCAGCAGGTCCCCGACCAGCGAGGCCTCCTCGGTCGCCCGCAGCTCCGAGTCCTCGGCCAGCGGCACCTCGTTGTCGGCCAGCGCCCCGTAGACCATCGCGGAGGTGCACAGCACCACCCGGTGCACCCCGGCCGCCGCGGCCGCGGTCAGTACCGTCTGGGCGCCCCGCACGTTGTAGGCACTGCGCGCCCGGGGATCGGACTCCATCCCGAAGTCCATCGCCAGGTGCACCACCACGTCCACCCCGGCCAGCCGCTCGGCCACCGCCGGGTCCCGGACGTCCAGCACCCGCCACTGCACACCCGGCACGTCACCGCGCCGGTCGTCCACCGCCAGCACCCTGCGCACGTGCGGGGAGGCCACCAGCCGGGCGGCGACCCGCTCGCCCAGCACCCCGGCGGCACCGGTGACGGCCACGGTCAGCGGCCGCCCGCCGTAGGCTGGAGGCGGCGACGCCGTGGTGTCCGACGCGTCCTCTCCTCCGGTCAGCCCAGAGCGAACGTCCGAAGGCGGGGAACTCACCGGCCATCCTCCACGGTTAGCTTATGTGCGTACGGACGTGTGTCTCGTACGCACATCCTGCCCGAGGCGAAGGCCCGGCGGTGCACCCGGCGCGGGCCTGCCGCACGGGAGCCGCCCACGAGTCCGCTCCACCGCAACCCCGGGCGGGCAGTACTTCCCGCCACACCCGCATGACGGCCGACCGGATCGAGGACCCCGTGAGCGACCTTCCCTTCGGATTCGGCGTTCCGCCCGAGGAGCCCGAGGACGGCAAGGCCAAGCCCGACGACGCGCAGAAGAAGAAGGACCAGGGCCCGGCCGGCTCCGGCGAGAGCGGCCCGCAGCCCTTCGGCTTCGGGGCCGGCAACCCCTTCGGCGCGATCTTCGGCATGCCCGGCGCCCCTGGCGGCCCCGGCGGCGCCGGTGCCGACAACCCCTTCGCCGCGATGTTCGGCGGCCTCAACCCCGGTGACCTCGGCGCCGCCTTCCAGCAGCTCGGCCAGATGCTCTCCTTCGAGGGCGGCCCGGTGAACTGGGACCTCGCCACCAACATCGCCCGGCAGACCGTCGTCGCCGAACCCGCCGAGGGCAAGAGCAAGGACCGCTCCGTCAGCGCCACCGAACGCGCCGCCGTCGCCGAGGCCGTCCGCCTCGCCGACCTGTGGCTCGACGGCGTCACCGAGCTCCCCTCCGGCGCCGGCACCGCCGTCGCCTGGAGCCGCGCCGAGTGGATCGAGGCCACCCTCCCGGTCTGGAAGGACCTCGTCGACCCGGTCGCCGAGCGCGTCGGCAACGCCATGGGCGGCGTCCTGCCCGAGGAGATGCAGGCCATGGCCGGCCCGCTGATGGGCATGATGCGCTCCATGGGCGGCGCCATGTTCGGCACCCAGATCGGCCAGGCGCTCGGCGCCCTGGCCGCCGAGGTCGTCGGCTCCACCGACGTCGGCCTGCCGCTCGCCCCGGCCGGCAAGGCCGCCCTGCTGCCGCAGAACGTCGCCGAGTTCGGCGAGGGCCTGAGCGTGCCCGCCGAGGAGGTCCGGCTCTACCTCGCCCTGCGCGAGGCCGCCCACCAGCGGCTCTTCGCCCACGTGCCGTGGCTGCGGGCCCACCTGCTGGGCGCCGTCGAGGCCTACGCGCGCGGCATCAAGGTCGACACCTCCCGCATGGAGGAACTCGTCGGCCAGCTCGACCCGAGCAACCCCGAGGCGCTCCAGGAGGCCCTGGCCGGCGGCCTGCTCCAGCCCGAGGACACCCCCGAGCAGAAGGCCGCGCTCGCCCGCCTGGAGACCGCGCTCGCCCTGGTCGAGGGCTGGGTCGACGCCGTCGTGCACGCCGCCGCCGAACCCCACCTGCCGCAGGCGGGCGCCCTGCGCGAGACCGTCCGCCGCCGCCGCGCGGCCGGCGGGCCCGCCGAGCAGACCTTCGCCACCCTGGTCGGCCTGGAGCTGCGCCCGCGCCGCCTGCGCGACGCCGCCCGGCTGTGGGCGCTGCTCGCCGACGCCCGCGGCGTCGAGGGCCGCGACGCCCTGTGGGAGCACCCCGACATGCTGCCCACCGCCGCCGACCTCGACGACCCGGACGCCTTCGTGCACCGCGGCGGCAGCGACGACCTGGAGGGCGGGATCGACTTCGACGCCCTCGACAAGCTGCTGGGCGAGGCCGCGGCCGGCAAGCCCGACCTGACCAAGAGCGATCAGCCGAGGGCCGACGAGCCGAAGCCCGACCAGGACGGCACCGACGGAAAGGGCGAGCCCACCGCATGACGGCCACCGACACGAACGCGTCCGCCCTGCACGCGGACGCCGTCCGCACCCTGACCGACTGGCGGCCCGCCGACGAGGACCAGGAACAGCTGCGGCGCGACTACCTCGCGCACCTGGCCGAGCAGCCCGGAGGCCTCTACCGCTCCTGCCTGCCCGCCCACATCACCGCGAGCGCGGCGGTCGTCGACCCGGCCGCCGGGCGGGTGCTGCTCACCCTGCACCCCAAGGTCGGCATATGGCTGCAGATGGGCGGACACTGCGAGCCCGGCGACACCGACCTCGCCTCGGCCGCGCTGCGCGAGGCCGTCGAGGAGTCCGGCATCCCCGACCTGGCCCTGCTGCGGGACAACGGCACCCCCGTTCCGGCCAAGCTGGACCGGCACCTGGTCCGCTGCACCGGCAAGGACCGGCCGGAGAACACCCACCTGGACGTCCAGTACATCGCGCTGGCCCCGGCCGGGGCGCAGGCGCTGATCAGCGAGGAATCGCTGGACCTGCGCTGGTTCGACTACGACCGGCTGCCGGAGCTCACCGACCACTCGGTGCGCGACCTGGTCGCCCGGGCGCGGCGGCTGACCGGCTGAGGTGCGACACGGAAAGGGGGCGCGGGCCGTATCGGCTCGCGCCCCCTTTCGTCGGCCCGTTCGTCGGCCCGTTCCCTCGGCCCTTCCCGGTGGCGTTCCTCCCGGACTCAGCCGCAGGAAGCCGCCGGATCCTCGCCCGGGGTGCCGTGCCGGGCACCCGGGATGTGCGGCAGACGGGCGGCTGAGACCACGCCCTCCAGATAGCCGCGGGCCCGCTCCGTACGCGGGTAGGCCTCCAGCAGCGCCCAGAACGCCGGCCCGTGGTCCGGCACCAGCAGATGCGCGAGCTCGTGCAGCAGCACGTAGTCCAGCACGTACTCCGGCATGCCCTGCAGCCGGTGGGACAGCCGGATCGTCCCCTCACTGGGCGTGCAGGAGCCCCAGCGCGAATTCTGGTTGGTCACCCAGCGGACCTGCGCGGGCTGGGCGCGACCGTCCAGGTAGGCCGCCGCCAGCTCCCGGGCCCGGGCCATCAGGGCGTCGTCCCCGAGGATCCGCCGACGCTCCTGGGCGGCCAGCTTCTCCAGCATCTGCGCGACCCAGCGCTGCTCCTCGGCGTGCGACATCCGGGCCGGGATCAGCACCACGGTGCGGTCGCCCTCGCGGTAGGCGGAGACGGTACGGCTACGGCGGGCGCTGCGCCGCACCTCGACCCGGCTGCGGTCGTGCGCTTCGGGCGGCACCGCCCCGGTGGGCGGATGCTGCGGCCTCGCCTGCGGCTTCTCGTGCTGCTGCTCGTCCGGGCGCCCACGTGTGCTCGGCGCCGCCGCCTGGGACCCGGACGCTGCACGGGCACGCCGACGCGACACCGGTGGATGGGAGTCCCGCTCGGCCGCCATGGCACACGACGTTACCCGGTACCACTGACAGAAGTCCGCTGCCATGGCCGAAATCTTTCGTGGAGCGATCGGGAACGAAAGGCCGACGGAGGGTGTCCGGAAATCGACGTTCGAGCGGATGAGCAGTTATCCACAGAGCCCGCGAACAGATGGTGTGATCATGCGCCCGGGCCTGTGGATAACTTTCAGCACGCGGTCGGCGCGATGGGGCATGCTGCGGTCAGCCGTCCGGAAACGATCGGAAGGGAGATCGTCGTGCGCCTCGCTCTGAAGCCCGCTCTGTCCCGCAGCTGGCGGGACTCCGAGACCCTGCAGTTCGGCACCGTCACCCGGCATGCGGGGGTGCTCGAAAACGCCGACAAGACCCTCTGCGACTTCCTCGGGCTGGTCGACGGAACGCGCGACCGACCCGAGCTCCTGGAGGCCGGCGAGCGAATCGGCCTCGGCCGCGAGCCCGCCGACACCCTGCTGACCGAACTGGAGGCGATCGGGCTGCTGGACGACGCGGAGGCGACCGACCGGGTGCTGTCCCGCTTCCCCCAGCCCCACCGGGACCTCCTCGGGCCCGACCTCGCCTCACTGTCCCTCGTCCACTCCGGCCCCGGCGCCGCACCGGCGGTCCTGACCCACCGGGCTGAGACCCGGATCGAGGTGCGCGGCGCGGGCCGGGTCGGCGCCGCCGTGGCGGCGGTGCTCGCCGCGGCGGGCACCGGCACGGTCACGGTGTCCGACGGCGGCCGGGTCAAGCCCGGCGACTGCTCCCCGGCCGGGCTGCCGCCCGCGGACATCGGGCGGCTGCGCGCGACGGCCGCGCGGGAGGCAGTGCAACGGGCCGCGGGCCGGCCACTGGTGCCCGTCCCGCGGCGGAAGTCGGACGACCCACCGCCCGACTTCGTGGTCCTCGCGCCCCGGGACGGCAGCGCCGCCTTCGCGGGCGGGACGTACGAGGCCAAGCTGCTGCTCCGGGCCGGGGTGCCGCATCTGTACGTGGGCGTGGTCGAGGAGTTCGGCATCATCGGGCCGCTGGTGATCCCCGGGAGGTCGGCCTGCGGGCACTGTCTGGTGCTGCGCAGGGAGGACGAGGACGCCGCGTGGGCGCGGGTGCTGGCCCAACTGGCGAACAACGGCCCCGGCCGGGCCCGCACCCCGGCCTGCGACACGGCGCTGGCGACGGCCGTCGCCGGGCTGGCGGCCCTGCATGTGCAGGTGTTTCTGGACGGCGGCCGGCCGCCGAGCGTCGACGGCTGGTGCGAGGTGTCGGCGAGCGACGGGATGCCCCGCCGCCTGCGGCTGCGAGGACACCCGGACTGCGGCTGCCTGTGGCAGCCGCAGCCGCCGGGCTGAGGAGTCGTCGAGGGAGGAGGAATGAGAAGCGTGCCGGGAACAGGCCCGGCGGCTGCGGGGCTCAGCAGCCGCCCGACCTGGGCCCGGGGCGGAGGGCGCGACGCCCGAGGTGAGCCCATGGCCAGGTAAGCCCATGGCCAGGTAAGCCCATGGCCAGGTAAGCCCATGGCCCGGGCCCGGGCAGGGGGGGGGGCCGGGGCGGGGGTCTCCGGGGCCGCA
>NZ_JBHVVI010000163.1:6346-16764 GCF_042883685.1 Kitasatospora sp. NPDC058190 | reverse complement strand
GAAAGCTACCTCGCCGGCCTTCACCTCCGCGGCGCAATGATCTGGATCAAGGCTCTCACCCGAACCCGTTGATCACGACCGAATACCCGCCCTAGCCGCCACCCCCGACACACCCCGGATCCGCCCGCAGTCAACGTCCGATGAGACGAATCCCGCCCCGTCAAACTTCGCTGAGACTGATCAAACTTCGGTGAGACAGGTCACCCGTGTCCTCTGACAGGCGATCTTGACCGATTGACAAGAGATCTTGACCGACCTGCCCGGCCTGCCTCTGACCGCGTCGGCCGGGTGGTGGATGATCGGGGTGTGCTGGTGCGTACCGAGTTGCTGCCGCTGGGTCCGTCGGGGTTGCCGAGGGTCCGGGTCCACACGCCTCTCGGCAGTGCCGTGGCGGTGTGGCGCGGTGACCTGGACAACGTGGTTGGCTGGCACCACATCGGATGGACCGTCGACGGGGGCATCCTCTGGGGCCGCAACACGCGGTCGGCCACGCTTGCCGAACCGGAGGTGCGCGAGGAGGCCGGCCAGGTCGTCCTGCGAGGACGGCTCCGGCTCACCGAAGACGGCGCCGCTGTCCTTGAGTTGGGCGACTCGCAGGTGCTGTTCGAGGTCGGTTCACTGCCGCCGCCCGACAGCGCCTGGGTGGAGATCAGCGTCGAAGCGGACAAGGTGGAGCTGTACCCCTACTTTGTCTGACCGGCGAAGATCGGTTGGCGGACGGTCAAGATCACCTGTCAGAGGACACAAACCGCTGACCCGTCTCAGCGAAGTTTGACTCTTCTCAACGAAGTTTGACCGCGTCGCTCCTAGCTTGAACGGAGGCTCCTGGGGGAACTCGCCCGCCGCGGCCCAGGGATCGTCCTGGTTCCGCAGCTCCGCTTCCTCCCGCTCCCGCCGCTCGGCGGCCGCGCGCTCCTCGGCAATCGTGGGGATGGAGGCGAGGGCCTCGGCCGGGCGGCCCTGCCTGATCAGCATGTCGGCCAGGTCGAGGTCGGCCGAGTAATGGGTTGATGAGCGGAGAAGCGCGAGGGCCTCCTCCAGCCGCCCGTCCCGCTCCAGCAGCCGCGCCAACGCGGTGTCCCACTCGCCGGGCTCCCGCTTCTTGAGGGCGGTGGCCTCCGAGATGCCCTCCGTGCAGCGGCCCGCCTCGCCCAGCAGCCAGAGCCGCAGGTGGAGGACCTGATCCGGGTGCCCCTCGACGTACGCGCCGGTGAGCCCCTCCAGGAGTTCGAGCGCCCGGCCGGGACGACCGTCGTCGACGAGTTCGAAGGGGATCTGCTGCGTCAGCTCGCCGAGGTGGCCGGGCGCGTAGAGGCCATCGGAGACGACGGACCTACGGATGAGCAGGGTGATGGCAGACTGGTCGGACAACGGGACCTCTCGTCGAGCATGAAGACCTTGGTCGGCTTCCTCGCTCTACCAGGGGTCCCGCTCCTTTCGACGGCGGTTGGCGGTGACTGCCTGATCGTCACCGGGGGCGGTCACCAGACAAGGGAGAGCGGCAGCCCGGTCGTCGACCTCGATGCGCAGCCGTCGCCCGTCAGAGCCAGCAGCCGTCGCACCGGCAGACGGGCCGGGCCAGCGGTCCGATTGCCGGTTCGCAGCCGGAACTCCCTCCGAATTGGGCATGATCGGACACACAGGATCCGAAGGTGGCGGGAGCGTGGCCAAGACCGTCTACACGATGCTCCAGGCACGCACCCAGCAGGGGGCGAAGATCCGGGCTTCCCGGACCGACCCGCTGCCCCCGGCGCATCGCCGAGCAAGCGCCCCGGGGTGTGTGGCGAGGGAGACACGATGGGCGTCACACCACCGCGGCAGCCACCACCGAGATCGCCGGCCTGCGCTCGCGGGGTTCAGCTACCGAGGCGCGGCGGGCGCCCCTTCGGCTCGCCAGTCAGTCGTTCGCATGCGCGCTCCAGGAAATGCTTCGCACGCCCGCCAAAGGGGTGATCCCCCTTGGGCAGCACGGACTGCACACTGCACATTAGCAATGACCGACAGTGCCGCCAGGCTGTCAGGGGCGGCTTCTGCTCTCCCTCGACCACACACAATGCAGGAGGTCTTCCCGTGCGTAACCACCGCGCCCTGGGCGCCGTCAGCACGGCCGCCGGGTCGTCCATCGCCGACGCCTCTCCCGAACACGCCGGAGCGCAGAACACCCCCACGACTCTCGTCCCTGCTGCGGCCGGGCGTCCGCGACACGGCGTCACCGTGGCGCGTCTGGCCGTCCTGCTCGGCCTGATGACCGCGCTGCTCGGCACGTCGGTCGCGCCCGCGAGCGCCGCGCCGGGCGACCTGTTCAGCCCGATCACCATCGTCAACTCCGCCACCAGCGGCCACCTTCTCCCCTGGGGATTCGGCGACGACCACGACGACAACATCTGGATGGTCGCCTCGAACAGCGCCACCCGCGGCGACCAGTGGACGGTCGAGGAGTCGGGGAGCGGCTACGTCCTCATCCGCAACAACGCCACCGGCAAGTGCCTCAAGCCCGCCCCCTTCACATACTTCGGCAAGACGTACGTGACCCAGGGCAGCTGCAACGACAGCTTCGAGTTCCAGTGGGGGCTGGAACACTCGCAGTTCACCAACCTGTACAAGATCGTCAACCGCTCCACGCGACAGGCCATGACGCCGTACCAGAACCTGCCCGACCAGGTCGTGGTGCTGGACACCAACAGCAACGACGCCAAGAACTGGTGGTCCCTGACCAGCATCTGACCAGGCGACGCCGAGCAGGCCCCGTGGGCAGCAGCCGGGACGAGACCCGGCTGCTGCCCCAGACTCCGTTCCCACCCGAGCGGCCCGCAGTGGGAGTATCTGCGTCGCCCCGGATCGGGACGGCCGCCCGTCATGATTCCCCCAGGACCGCTCACATTGCCGACAAGGGCCCCTGAGCTATTCCTTCCCGTGGCCGGCCCCGTGCGGACGCGACGCCGAAAACCGCGCCCGGTCCTCCCCCGGCGGAGCAGCCGGGCGGATCGCCAGGCCGGCCACCTGTGACTGCTACTGCAGGATGCCGACCGCCCTCGCCACCACCAGCACCACCGTGATCAGCGACACCGCCGACTGCGTCATCATCAGCAGCTTCGCCCAGACCGACAGCGGCATGGTGTCCGTCGGGCTGAAGGCGCAGGCATTGGTGAACGGCACGTACAAGTAGTCCGGATAGGAGGGGCTCCCAGCCCGGCTCGTCAGAGAGGCTGTGGCGGCCGTAGCGCCACCACACCCGTCCACCTGTCCAGCGAGGTGACCAGGACCGGCACAACATCGCCGTACTCCCGCCAGAGGTCGTCCCCCGAGGCCCTCCCGGTGGACGCCGCCCAGTACTCGACGGCCAGGTCGCCGATCGCCCGGCCCAGTTGCCCAGGCCGGCGGGGCCCGCCCCCGTGACCACCAGCGCGACGGGCGGGTCACCTCGGTCGCCCAGGTTGGTCACGGTGCCCACCCCGCCCGGGGCGTCCGGCGCGGTGCCGCCCCGGACAAAGGCGAGCACGGTCTCGTTGACCGCCATCGCATGCTGGGCACCGGAACGCCCGGCGCCCCGAGCCGTTCCGCCCAGGTCGGAGCGAGGCAGGCCGAGCACCTGCTCGGCCGCCTCCAGCCCGGCCGTACCCTCCAGCCGCCAGGTCTTGTGCCGGTCCTTCGTGTTGCCGTCGGAAGCGACCAGGCCATGCAGGGCGAGATCGCCGAGCGCCTGCCGGATCACGGTGTTCGACGCCGCCCCCGGGCGCAGCAGTCGCTGGAGCTGGTCGGCGGTCGCGACCTTCAGGACGCCGAGCGCGCCGAGGACGTCGAAGCGCAGGGCGTTGGTCGAGCCGTTCGGGTTGGCGGCCCCGCGTACGAACGCGGTCCGTCCCGGCCGGGACGGCTGTGGTGGTTCGACGGCGTCGGCCCGGTCGTCGTTGTCGTCGGGCTGAGCGGGGCTCTGACGGGTGCTCACGGGCGTCTCCCGGTGGTCGTGGTCGGCTGCTGTCTCTCCGGGATATCCGGCGTTCCTGACAGCGGCCAAGCTCGTTCCGGGCCCGCGCGCCGCGCCTCCCCCACAACCACCCCCCCGCCCGCCTCCGAGCGGGCGTGCGGCCGGCCCAGCCGGACGCGGAAATCCGGTGACTTTCATGGGGTTCCATTCTCCGAGCGCGGGAGATGCCCACGCCTCGGAATGAGGGAGCACTCTGTGCGAGGCGCAGCCCGGGCCGGTTTCGGGCTACCGGTCGCCGGCCCGGCTCGGTGTGGCTGACGGTCTGGCCTGAGTTCACGCCGAGGGCCGGGAGCCGGGTACCGGGGGACATAACTCGCTGGTGGCTGCCGGTGTGACGCAGCGCCTCGTAAGTCACTGTCATGCAGTCAGATGACTGATGTGCAGGACCTTCGTGTGGGAGCACAGTGGGTGGGTTGCGCGTTCCCGTGGGTCCACCGGAACATCGCGCCCCGGAACGTATCGGGCTGACCGGCCGGGGAAGGGTCGAGGACGGGGAGAACGGATGCCGGCCGCGGTGCAGCGGCGGGCGGCCGCCTGCCCGCCGCGGATCCGTCCGGGCCGGTCCGGATCCTCTTCGATCAAGGAGAGATGACAGGCATTTCGGAGTTTCGCGGCGTCCGGTGTTCGGCCGGAACCTGCAGACCAGGCTCACCGCACTGCTGGTGGCCTTCGTCGCCGGCGTGGTGACGCTGGTCTCGGGCGCTGGCGTGGCCAGCGCCGACACCGGCGACTACCGGGTCGCGCACTGCTGGGTGACCATGAGCAACGAGTGGGTGGACCCGGGCCGGATGACGTCGGACTGGGGCACGTTCCTGCAGAGCCTGCGCCCTGCCTCCGGCAGCCGGTGGCAGGGCGACACCTACATCACCCGGTCCTCGAACTCGGTGTCGCTGATCCGCGCGGACATCAACGCCATGAACGGCGGCGGCCGACAGATGACGCTGCGCCTCTGGTTCACCCCCGACAACCTCTACCTGCGGGGCTTCACCACCACCTCGGTCGACGCGCGCGGGCGAGGGCGACATCACCTACGCCTTCAACGACAGCGACTTCAACCTCGGCCAGACGATGGACGCCCTGCGGCACGGCCCGGACGCCGGCCTGCTCCCCCCGGCGGTCTACCGGAGCCTGTCCTACGACGGCAGCTACACCCAGATGGGCCGCGAGACCGGCGGCCCCGGCGTCACCCGTGACAACACCACGATGAGCTACGCCTCGCTGATCAACTCCGTCTTCCAGCTTGCCTACCTCGTCCGCGGCACCGAGCAGCACGGCGGAAGCCAGTTCCGCAGCACGGCCTTCTCCCTCATGCGGATGATCCAGGCGACCTCCGAGGCGGCCCGGCTCCGCGACGTACAGGGCATCATGATCCAGATGATGGGCAACCACCGCATGGCCTTCAACATGCCCGTGCAGCAGCAGGACCTGGAGAACAGCTGGAGCGGGCTCTCCCGGTACGCGGCCAGGGGCCAGAACGGCAACGGCCTGAGCGTCGGCCCGCACCTGCCCCGCGTCACCACTGTCGCCCGCGCCCTGGCTTACCTCGCTCTGGCGCTCGCTCCGACGGCCAAGGGCCGCCCGTAGGTTCCCGGCATCCCTGAGCGCCCTGTGGGGGCGGCCGATGCTGGCTTCCCCCACAGGGCGCGGCGGGCCACCACCGAAGCCGCACGCCCCGCACCCTGCACCTCGCACCCCGCACGATCGAGTACGACTTACGACGGGGCCTCAGCATCACACCGCCTGCCTACCCGCGCCAGGGCCGTCCCCAGGCCGCCGACCGCCGGCACGCGCACCACGCGCATCACCAAGATCACGGCCCGCGGGGCCTCGACCGGCGCTGGGATGCAGTAGAAGGGCACACCGTTGCTGACCTCACCGTTGGCGAGGACCACGGTCACCTGCACCACGCCCGCCCCGGCAGGAGTGGTGACGTGGTCGGCGCCCGCGTCGTAGGCGACGTTCCCAGCCGGAGTGTCGCCGAATAGCACCTGGCTGACGGTGCTCAGGGCGTGGGCCGTGGTGCTGGTTATCGTCACGGAGGTATTGCCCCCCGGGAGCCCTGGTTCGGGGACAGTGGCATCGGACTCTCCAGAAAGCAGGAACCGCGCATGGGCGCACTGGCTCGGATGCACAAGTGGCCCATATAAATGACTGACTTCACAAGGATGTTGACGACAAGTCAATCCGACAGTCGGCGAGTTCGGGCAGGGACGGCCCCCCAAGACGAGTAGCCGGCCTTCGGAGTGTCATCCGAAGGCCGGCAGCACCGCCGGGACGATCAGGCGGTGTACGTCATGGTTCCGGCGGACGCCGTGCCGCCCGGGGTGGTCACGGTGACGTTGACGGTGGTGGCCGGTGTACCGATCGGGATGGTGCCGGTGATAAGGGTATCGGTGTTGGTGATCAGCGTCGCCGTGGTCGACCCGAACGTCACGGTCGCACCGGTGAGACCGGTACCCACGATGGTGAACACGCCACCACCGGCCGGGATGCTGACCGACGGCGTGATGGCCGCGGTCACGACCGGCACACCCACGTAGGTCATGGTGCCGGCGGACGCCGTGCCGCCCGGGGTGGTCACGGTGACGTTGACGGTGGTGCCCGCGGTGCCGGCCGGGATGATGCCGGTGATGACGGTACCGGTGTTGGCGGTCAGCGTCGCCGTGGTCGACCCGAACGTCACGGTCGCACCCGTGAGGTTGGTGCCCACGATGGTGAACACGCCACCACCCGCCGGGATGCTGACCGACGGAGTGATGGCCGCCGTCACGACCGGCACGGGCGGGAGGAGGTAGGTGAAGCCGCCCGGAACACTCGCCGATCCACCGGCGGTGGTCACCACCACGGGGACGTTGCCCGCGGCGTGCGCCGGGGTCAGGCCCGCGATCACGTTCGCGGTGCTGGCCAGCACGGTGGCCGCGATGCCGCCGAAGGTCACGGCCGCCCCGGCGAGCCCGGCACCGGTGATGACGAACACGGTACCGCCGGCGGTCGGGCCGGAGGCGGGCGTGATGGCCGTGGGGCTGGGCACGGGCGGCGGCGAGGCCACCAGATAGGTGTAGGCCACGGGGTTGCTGGTGCCGTTCGGGGTGGTGACGGTCACCGCCACCGTGCCCTTTCCGGGCGGGGCCACGACGACGAGGCTGAAGCCGAGGACGTCACCGGCCACGACGGTGGCCGGGGTCTCTCCGAAGTGAACCTGGGTGGCGGCGTTGAGGCCCAGGCCGGTGAGGGTGACGAGGTTGCCGCCGGTCTCGGGCCCCGCGTTGGGGCTGTCCGCGAACAGCACGGGCGGCAGCGGCCAGGGCAGCGTGGGGCTCGGCGCCAACGGCGCCGCGTGCACGGTTGCGTTCACGATGTGTCTCCTGGGTGAGAACGGTGATGGCGGCCGGCTGGACCTTCGGCCGCGCCGCCCGGCCCCGGTCCTGTCGGCGGTCCGGCCACTGCCTCGACCCGGCGCACTGCGGCGGGCGGCGAGGCCTAAGGGCGGGGCGGGAGAAACCGAGCCGCGGGTGCCGGTACCGTCGCGACTACGGGATGTCCGGACCGGTGGCGTCGACGGGTGCCGGCGAGCTGACGCCAGGCAGGCTCGAACCAGTCAGCCCCGGTGTTCGGGCGGAGGGGGCTGGAACAGGGCACGGGCCGCCGGTTGAGCTTCCCGGCACGGGGATGGGCGGCCCGCCGGTTCAGACGCCATCATTAACCCGAAAGAATGTATCCGGAGCAACAGTATTGACGAATAGTCACCCGAATAGCTCAGTGCAACGAGATGTCCGCGCACGCCCACCGCGGATGGCGGACCCCATCGGCATGGCAGGACGAAGCATCCGGGCGCCGCCCACCCGGCATCGCCGTGGAAGCGGGCCCGGGCATCGGAACGCCGAGGAGCCATCGCGCGGGCGCGGGACCACCCTGAAGCGCCGAAGTCGGTAACGCGTGGTTCGTGTGGGACGGCAGCGCACACTCCCGAGCACACCTCGGGGAAGACGTTACGGGTGGGCGCTGCGCCTAATGGGTGACGTACAGTCATATGCCTTGTGTTTATTGCGGTTCAAATGACTGACTTGTGGTGTCCGAATAGGGGGCCGCCCATCCCTCCGTTGGGGAAGGCAGCCCATCGGTATGTGGTGGCGTGAACCTGTCACAGGCTCGGGGGACCCCCATCGGAGAGAGCCGTCGGCCGACATGCTGTTTGCGTGCGTCGGCTGACGAGGGTGGCTCAGGCGTCCGAGGAGGCGTTCTTGCGAGCCGTCAACATGCTTCGAGTGCTGTTCGGGACCGGCGCCGTCGGTGCGCTCATGCTCACACCCCCGGCGGCACACGCGCAGACCGCGAGTCCCGCGCAGGCGATGGCCGTGCCGTGCAGCGAAGCCGCGTTGGTGAACGCCGTCAACGCGGCCAACGCCGCCGGGGGCGGTGCCCTGCTCCTGGCACCGTTCTGCACCTATTCCCTCACCAGCGCCCACAGCCCGGGTGGCGCCGGCGGACCGGCGGGGCTGCCGAACATCACCACGCCGATCACCATGAGCGGGCTGGACACCGAGATCACCCGCGCGTCGGGCGCCCCCGCCTTCCGCATCATCGAGGTGGACGGGCCCTCGCAACTCCCCACCGCCCACGGCCGACTCACCCTGACCACGGTCACCATCAGCAACGGTGACGCCGGCATCGGGGTGGGCGGCGGCATCGCCAACCTCGGCGGGTCGCTCGCCATGACCGCCGGAGGCGTGAGCAACAGCCGCGCCTCGTTCGGCGGCGGCATCTACACCGACACCGCACTGACGATGATTGCCGGCAGCGTCACCGGCAACACCGCCACGGTCGACGGCGGCGGCATCTTCGAGAACGCCGGCTCCGTCGCGCTCCTGTCCACCAACGTCTCCGGCAACACCCCGAACAACTGCGCCGCCACCCCGCCCCTGAGCGCGCCCTGCTGAGGCCCGACGGCGCCACCACAGGACACCCGACCCACCCACCCAAGCCACAGGTCAACGGCGCGGTAGAACCACGCCGCCCGAATCACATCCCCACGCCCCGCTCCCATCCGGCATCCAACCGGTCGGCGACTTCGGGGCCCGATTCCGGCAGCGCTACGAGCCCTGCCCTGTGACCTGCTGGAACCCGACCACGCCCGGTGTGACGGACCGCCGACTCGGCAGCCCCGGCGAACCGGGCGACAGCGTCATCAGCAACAGCAAAGGAGATCAGTCATGGCACCCTCCATCACCTCCATCTCGCCGACCTCGGGCCACTCGGGCCAGACGATGACCATCACGGGCACCGGTCTGGGGAGCCTGAGCACGACCAAGGTGAACTTCGGCACCAAGACGGTCACGCCCACCGCGGCCAGCAGCACCTCCGTGACCCTCACCATCCCGTCGGGGTGCAGCGGTCAGGCCAACGTCATCGCGACCGTCTCCGGGGTCAACAGCAACAGCAGCGCCTTCTTCTACGTCGCCGCCCCGACGGTCACGTCGCTGACCCCCAGCACCGGTCCTGCCGCACCCGGCGCCATCGACGTCTTCGGCACCGGTTTCTCGACCGCGACCTCGGTAGCCTTCGGCACGGTCGGCACCGCCGTCCCCACCGTCCTGTCCGACAGCCACCTGACCGTCACCCCGTCGGCCCACGGCGCCTTCACCGCCTGCACCGACCCGGCGGACGTCCTCGTCACCAACACCGGTGGCACCAGCTCCCCGATCGGCGCGTCGGGTCAGTTCACCTACTACCAGCTGCCGACGGTCACCGGCGTGACGCCCGGCACGGGAGCGGCCGGCACCACCGGGGTCATCGTCGCCGGCACCTGCTTCGTCGACGTCAGCTCCGTGACGTTCACCCCGACCGGCGGTGGCGCGTCCACCCCGGCCGACAACGTCAACATCACCGGTGTGGGCAGTCTGACCCTCGACGTGCCCGGCACCCTGGCCACCGGCACCTACGACATCCAGGTCATCACCCCCGGCGGCACCAGCACGGCCGTCGCCGCCGACCACTTCGTCATCCCCTGAGCGTCGGGCGGGCGCGGGCACCGAGCAGCACGGTCGCCCCCGCCCTGCGGCCCATCGGCGCGGATCCGACGGGCCGCGGCCACGGACCTGCTGCGCCCTGGCCGCCCACGGCGGCCAGGGCACCCTCGCCAGCCACGCAAAGGAGCACCCGATGGCTCCGGTCATCAGCGGCATCAACCCCAACCACGGGCCGGCCGCGGGCGGTACGGCCGTCACGATCAGCGGAAGCGGCTTCACCGGCGCGACCTCGGTGAAGTTCGGAACCGTGCCGGTGTCGTCGTTCACGCTAGTTAGCGACAGCCAGATCACTACCGCGGCTCCCGCGGGGTCCGGTTCGGTCGCCGTCACGGTCACCACGCCGCTCGGCACGAGCAACGGTGTCACCTTCAGTTACACCGTTCCACCTGTGATCACTGCTGTGAGAC
>NZ_JBHVVI010000163.1:0-6249 GCF_042883685.1 Kitasatospora sp. NPDC058190 | reverse complement strand
TCGGGTGCGGTCGGCACTTCGGTGGTCATCAGTGGTTCGGGGTTCACCGGCGCGTCGTCGGTGCACTTCGGGAGCGCTTCGGCGACGTTCACGGTGCTGAGCGACAGCCAGATCCAGGCCACGGCTCCCGCGGGATCGGGAACGGTCCAGGTCACGGTCACCACAGCGGCGGGCACGAGCAACAGTGTGGCCTTCGCCTACACCGCCTCACCCGTGATCACCGCTCTGAGCCCGGCCTCCGGGCCAACGGGCGGCACCAACATAGTGACGATCAACGGCTCCGGGTTCACCGGCGCGACGTTGGTGCAGTTCGGCAGCGCCTCGGCGCTGTTCACGGTGGTCAGCGATGCCCAGATCACGGCGACGGCGCCCGCGGGCACCGGTTCCGTCCCCGTCACCGTCACCACCCCGGCGGGCACCAGCAACAGCGTGACGTACACCTACATCAACGCACCCGTGATCACCAGCCTGACCCCGAACCAGGGGCCGACCAGCGGCGGGAACACCGTCACCATCTCCGGCACCAACCTGTCGGGCGCGACCACGGTGCTGTTCGGCACCCACGCCGCCACGATCACCGCCAACACCGCCGCCCAGATCACCGTCACCGCACCCGCAGGAGCGGCGCAGTCGGTCAACGTCACGGTCACCACCTCGGTGGGCACCAGCAACCCGCTGCCGTACTTCTACGTCACGGCCCCGGTCATCATCGGCCTGAACGTGACGGTGGGGCCGAGTGGCGGCGGGAACACCGTCACCATCTTCGGCTCCGGCCTGGCTCTCACCAGCGCCGTGCACTTCGGGCCCGCCGCGGCCACCAACATCACCGTGATCTCCGACAGCCAGATCACGGTCACCGCCCCTGCCGGCACGGGGACCGTCCTGGTCACGGCCACCACACCAGGCGGCACCAGCACCGTCGGGCCGGGCAACGCCTACTACGTCTACGTCGCCCCACCGGTCATCAACTCCCTCACCCCGGCCCAGGGTTCGGTATCCGGCGGGGACGACATCCTGATCAGGGGAAGCAACCTCACCTACACCGACGCCGTGTTCTTCGGCACCGCTCCGGCGTCCTTCGCCCCGGTCTCCGACACCATGCTCGTGGCCACCTCACCGGCCGGGGCCGCCGGCCCGGTCACCGTCACCGTCCACTCCCCGGGCGGCACCAGCAACGGCGCCACCTTCCAGTACCAGCCATAGCCCCACCCCGAACACCGGTCCGCGGGATCAACCGTCCATCCCGCGGACCGGGCTGTCGGCTCTTCGAGCCTCCAGCGCGCGCTGCGCCTCGAGCGCCACCGCCGACGGCGAGGCGCAGCCCGGCTCTGGTTAGGTCACACGTACGATTCCTGGTGGGAAAGCAGAAGACGTACGAGTACCCGGACCGGCTGATCGAGGCGCAGCGGGCGCTGACGGCCGTGCAGGCCGAGCGCCGCACCTTCCTGGCGTCGCTGCCGTCCTGGAGCGGTGATCTGGAAGCGGCCCGGCAGGGGTTGAGCGAGGAGCAGCTGGCAGAGTCCGCCCGCCTGGAGGAGGCCGAGCGGCAGGCTTCCCACGCCGTGTGGGCCGACGAGCACTGGGCGACGCTGTCCGGCGAGGACCGCGTCACCGCCCGCAGTCAGCTCAAGCACATCGACGACCCGGCCGAGGAGCAGTCGGCAGCGTAGGGGCGAACCTGGCGTAGCGGGGAAGCGGAAAGCGCCGGCCACCAAACGGTGGGCCGGCGCTTCGTTCGTTTCGTTCAGCGCGCCACAGGCCGGGGCGGCTCGCCGAGGTGGTGCACCGGTTCGGCGGTGGCGACCTGGCGCAGCATGTAGAGGAGGCGGTCCGCGATACCGGGCGGGGTGGGGATGCGGTGGTGGCCGGTGAGGGGGTCGAGGTCGGCCCGCCACCGGGTGACGGTCATCTTCAGATGGTGCACCCGCTGGTAGCCGTCCGGCAGGATCCGGCGGTGCTCGACCTTCAGGCGGCGCAGCGCGTCGTGGAGCGGCTTGAGCTCGTCGTCCCACAGCAGCACGGTGCGGTCAGCGAGCAGGTCGGCCAGGTCGGCGAGTGCCGGGGCAGGCTCGACCGCGTCGGCGGGGGCGCCGGGGGTGCGGGGACCGGTCAGGCGCAGGGTGCGGTCGTAGAGGGTGGCGGCGTCGCGGTCGAGGGCGGTGATGCGGGCGGCGGCCGACGGGCGTGGGTTGCCGGTGCCGGGGTCGGCGGGGCGGTGGGTGTAGGTGACGGCGAGGACGGCCAGGCGCTCGTCGTCGTGGAGGTCGGCGGCCTGCTCGCGCATGGCGGCGGCCTGGTCGGACGAGATCGCCGTCGACGGCTCGATCACCAAGGCCCCTGGCGGCGGCGAGGCCGCCGGACGCTCCCCGGTCGACCGTGGCAAGCAAGGACTGAAGCGCTCAGGTATGACGGACGACTACGGAATCCCCCTGGGCCGGGTCCTGGCAGGGGCGAACCGCCACGACTCGCCCCTGCTCGCCCCGACCCTGGACCGCCTGGCCGAACTGGGACCACTGCCCGAGCACATCACCGTGAACCTGGACGCTGGCTACGACTCCGCCCCGACCCGCGCCCTGCTGGACGAGCGCGGACTGCACGGCCGCATCGCGCACAAAGGAGAGAAGGCACCCGTCCAAGCGAGCCGACGGTGGCAGGTCGAACGCACCCACGCCTGGCAGAACGCCTTCCAGCGACTCGGCCGCTGCTACGAACGCCGCACCACCGTGATCGATGCCTTCTTCGACCTCGCCGACACGGTCATCACCGTCCGCAGCCTGATCCGACGTGCCTGGACAACCCACCGATGGGACGAACGTCCCAACCGCCGACCATGAGCGCACGCCTGCGTCCGCGCGGCCTGCGACCCATCTGGCGGGAGTGGGTCGTCGGCCGGTGTCCTGCGGCGAGCGGCTGGCTCCGGGCGGGCTTCAGAGCTGGTCGTAGATGGCGGCGAGTTGCCGCAGGACGTCGGTCGCGGCGTCCAGGGCGGCGGTGTCGTGGTGTGCGAGTGCGGCATCGAGCGCCTGGGCCAGGCCGGCCTGGCGTTCGTGGTGGCGGCGGCGGCCGGCGTCGGTGAGGGCGACCAGGACGGATCTCTTGTCGTCGGCGGGGCGTTCGCGGGTGACGTAGCCGGCCGTGGCCAGGCCGTTGACCAGTTGGGTGGTGGCGGCGCCGGTGGTCTCGGTGGCGGTGGCGAGCCGGCCGATCGGCAGCGGCCCCTGGTCGGCCAGGACGCGCAGGGCACGGGCGTGGGTGAGGGAGAGCGCGCCGGGAGTGCGGGTGGCGCGTCCGCGCAGCCGGGAGTCGGCGGCGCTGAGGCTGTAGGCGGCGCGGGCGAGCAGGTCGAGGGCCGCGTCGCGGGTGGGGTCGGGCATCGGTGGGTCTCCGTGTCGCTGATCGGTGGGCGGGTTGACAACCAGCCTAGCCTAAGTACTTAATAAATAAGTACTTAGGCACCGCGGGGCGAAACACCTACTCCCCTCAAGTGAGGGCACCTGACATGACTGTTCGTTCGACCGGCCAGAACTGGGCCCTGGACATCGCACTCGCCCAGGGCGGCTTCGACGCCCTGCACCCCCAGGCCAAGGGCACCCTGGAGCAGTTCGGCCACGACCACACCGACTTCGACAAGGTCTTCGACCTGGTCCAGAGCGGGGCCATGCTGCCCAAGGCATGGGCCGCCGTCGCCGGTCAGGCCGAGGAGCGCGCCGCCCACCACGAGCAGGGCGGCTTCGCCCAGACCGCCGCCGACCTCTACGTACGCGCCTCGGTGATGTGGGGCCGCGCGCAGTACTCGATCTTCGACGCCGCCGATCCGCGCAAGCTGGCCTTCCGCGAGCACGCCAACCACTGCGTCGAGCGCATCGGCGCACTGCGCGACAACCGGGTCCGCCGCGTCATCCTCGACTTCGAGGGCAATCAGCTCTTCGCCCTCCTCCACCTGCCGGCCGGCGAGGTCCGGAACGCTCCGGCGGTGATCCTCGGCCCGGGGATGGACATGATCAAGGAGGACTACATCTACGCGGCCGAGCGCTACTACACCTCGCGCGGCATCGTGGCCCTGTCCATCGAAGGCCCGGGCCAGGGCGAGAGCCGGGCCAACGGACTGACCGTCGACCTGACCAACTACGAGCGCGCCATCAGCCGCTACATCGACCACCTGGCCTCGCTCCCGGAGGTCGACCCGGCCCGGATCGGCGTGTTCGGCATCTCGATGAGCGGCTACTGGGGCTCGCGCGCCGCCGCCACCGACCCCCGCCTGGCCGCACTCGCCGCCTTCGAAGCCGTCACCGGCGACTTCACCACCATCTTCGAGCGCGCCCAGCCCACCTTCAAGAACAACTACATGTTCATGGCCGGCTACACCGACGAGGGCGCCTTCGACCGCGAGCTGGTCGCCCGGATGCCGCTGGGCGACCTCGTCCAGCAGATCACCTGCCCGGTCCTCTACGGCATCGGCGAGTTCGACGAACTCACCGTGCTGGAGCAGGCGCTGGCCAACTACGAGCGGGTCCGCGCCCCCAAGGAGATGCGCGTCTACGAGAACGAGTTCCACCCGCTGGGCGGCGCCGCCGCCGAGGTCTTCCGCTTCGGTGCCGAGTGGGTCGAGCGAGCCCTGAACGGCGAGTTCGCCGAGCCGGGCCGCGACGTGCGCCACTACGTCCACAACGACGGCCGCACCACCGACGGCACCGCCAACCCCACCTGGTGGCTCGACACCACCCCCGCCCAGATCAGCAACGCCCGCCAGGCATAACACCTGGGCAGCCCAGAGCGGTTCAGCCAACCAAGACGGCAGGACAGGCACAGATCTGAGGGCACCCGTCCCGGCGCCGGGACGGGCATCAGGTATGAGGGCCGGGCCCCCTTCCGTACTCAGCCCGGCGATGCCTATCGTCCGGGTACACACGAGCTCGGGGAGGAGGCCCGGCAATGTCTGTCTACGTCGGAATCGACGTGCATCGCAAGCGGTCCCAGATCGCGCTGATCGGCCGGGACGGCGAGGTCGACCTCTGCCGCTGAACCAACAGGTCACTGCCGGCCCTACGACGGGGACGGCGAGACGGCGCAGCGACGACAACGCGACGGCGACCGGCGGCGAGAACGGCCCGGAGCGCAGCGGCGACGAGCCGGGCGGGACGGCGGCTGACGGGCACGGGCGGCGCTCGGGACGACGCGCAGGGCGGCAACCCGGCGCAGTCGACGCACGGCGACACACAGGACGGCGGCGAGGCGACGGCGGCGCGCTACGCCGGTGGGTGTCCCCCGCTCGGGTGCCTCGTTGGGCCATTCATGATCAAGAACTTGCTGACCACCTTTTCGGCCGGCCTCGCGCTGGCCACCACCGCCCTCACCCCCCGCGCACGCCCAGGGCACCGGGCAGTTCATCCAGAACGTCGAGCACGGCCGGTGCCTGACCGTCGAGGGCTCGGGCTTCGTCAACACCATCACCGGCAGCGCCCAGCCCTACGGCGTCACCACCTGCCCCTGCACCGACAAGCACAAGACCTGGCAGACCTGGACCATCGACGCCGCGGCCCGCTGGGAGCGGCCTCCCGGGCGGCGAAGACCGGCCGGTGCCAGGGGACGAGACGGCGGAGCAGCCGACCGGCAGGCCGGGCCGGGCAGGCGCCGGGTCTGGTTCTTCTTGCGGCCGATCCCGAGAGCACCGGGCAGGGGGTCGAGCGCCGCTTCCGGGTCCTCCGCCGAGCGGCTCACCCCGGCCCGCGTGCACTGGGGGGCCCCTTCAAGCTCGCTGGAGCGAGGTCCGTCACCCGGTAGCCGTGAGGACGTCCAGGAATCGCGCGTGGTCGACCGAGACCGAGATCCGCGTCCGGGTGCCGGCCGCCGGACGCGCACCCCAGGCGCCGCGCTCGCGGTACACCTCGACCTCGCGGAACACGCAGACGGATTCGTCGAGCGCCACGGCCGCCGCGAGCGGGTCGTGGAAGGCCTTTCCGGCGCGACGCTTGGCCAGGTAGACCCCCATGCCCTCCCGCACGAGCGCCATCCCGGGTGTGAGCCGCCGCGCCGACAGGGCGGCGTGCATCGCGCCGTCGTAGACGACGCCGTGGCAGACGTTCTTCGAGACGAGCACCCGCTCACCGACGTGGGGCGATTCCAGCAGCTTCGACGCGGCGTCCGGAGCGCCGTTGAAGTTGAACGTCGGGCAGGTCTCGCGTCCCTCGAACTTGGGGAGACGGTGTTCGGGCGGGACGACGGAGTCGCCGGCGAAGCCGCCCTGCGCGA
>NZ_JBHVVI010000162.1:0-16799 GCF_042883685.1 Kitasatospora sp. NPDC058190 | reverse complement strand
CGAGGCCGGCCATGCAGTGCATCAGGGTCGACTTGCCGGAGCCGGAGGGGCCCATGATGGCGGTGAACTCGCCCTGGGGGAACACGACGCTGACGTTGTCGAGGGCGACGACGCGGGTCTCCCCCTCCCCGTAGACCTTGTTCAGGCCGGTGGCGCGGGCGGCCGCGGTGCGGACGGCGGTTGCGGTCGACGTGGTCACGGGGGGTACTCCTTGCTGGCCGGCTGACGTGTACCTCCATGCTCCGCGACGTGATCATGGTCTGGCGTCGCTCCGCCGAAGGGTTGGCTCTACCACCGGCGGGCGTACGGGCGGGGCTGGTCCTCCTCCTGCGGTATGAGGGCAACCCTGAGAGAGGCCCGATGGCCGGAATCACCGTGCTTCGTGGCCGAAATCCCGAACAGTTCGTCAGATGGCAAGGAAACATGACAACTTCCCGGGCTGGGAACATGCGAAAGGGCGAGCCGGGCGACTAGGCTCAGGGGTGCTTTCGCGGGACGCCCGGATGGTGGAACGCAGACACGGGCAGCTTAAAACTGCTTGGCCGCGAGGCCGTGCCGGTTCGAGTCCGGCTCCGGGCACCACTCGACCCGCGGGGGCGCCGTCGGCGTCCCCGTCGGGAGTCGTTCACCGTATCCTCCTCGCGGCGTATCCCGAATCCTTTGCCAAGCCATTACCCTGGTGCGCGGGCGGTGCAGTGCCGCCACGGAGGGAATGAGCAATGAGAAGCAGCAACCCGGTCTTCTCGCGGGAGGGGTCCTTCACCCGCGAGCCCGGCTACGCGGGGTTCGGTACCACCTCGCAGGCCGGGAGCCAGTACGGCAACCCCTATGCGGGCACCCCCTACGCCCAGCCGCAGGGGCAGGGCCCGCTGACGGACGAGCAGCTGTACCAGATGTACAACGGGCCGTCGGCCGGCCCGACGGCCACCGGGCGGATGACGCTCGACGACGTGGTCGCCCGTACCGCCATGACGCTGCTGACCGTGGTCGCGGCCGGTGCGGTGGCCTGGTTCACGCTGCCGTTCGAGAACTTCGGCTTCGCGGTCGGCGCCTCGTTGATCGCCGCGATCGTCGGTCTGGTCGTCCAGTTCCGGGAGAAGATCAGCCCCGCCCTGGTCCTGGCCTACGCGGCGTTCCAGGGCTTCGCGCTGGGTGCGGTCACCCACGCCCTCAACACCATCTGGTCCGGCATCGCGATCCAGGCGGTGCTGGGCACGGCGGTGGTCTTCGGTGCGACGCTCTACGTCTACAAGAGCGGTCGGCTCCGGGTCAGCTCGAAGTACCGCCGGATCGGCCTCGCGATCGGCCTGGGCTTTTCGGCGCTGCTGCTGATCAACTGCATCGCCTGGGCGTTCGGCGGCGGCCTCAACACCTGGGGAGGTCCGCTGGGCGTCGGCATCGGCCTGCTCGGCATCGCCATCGGCGCGTTCTACCTGACGCTGGACCTCAACGAGGTCGAGGAGGCGATCGCCCGGGGTGCCCGGCAGGAGGAGGCCTGGCGCGCCGCCTTCGGGCTCACTTTCTCGCTGGTGTGGATCTACTTCGAGATGCTGCGCCTCATCGCGAGCCTGCGCGGCGACGACTGACGCCCAGTCCCCGCCGTACCACTGCCGCCGGGCCCCGGAGCGAACCGCTCCGGGGCCCGGCGGCTTTCCGCTGTTCTAGGCTCGACCGCATGCATGACGTACAGCCCCTGGTCGAAGCCGTCGACAAACTGGCGGATCGTTTCCGCTCGCTGCCGCAGAGCAAGCTGCTGGGCGCCGTGCCCGGGTACTCCTCGCGGGCGGCGGCCGTGCTGGCGTTGGCCCGGCGGCTGGCCGCGCTGGCGCTGGCGGCGGAGGGCGGGCCGCAGCGGGAGTTCCCGGACGCCGGGGCCTTCGCGGTGGGGGACCAGCTGGCCGTCGCCGGGCACGACCTGGCGGCCGCGCTCGCGGCACTGCCCGGAGGCACCGTGGTGGCGCTGCCGGAGGGGCCGGCCACCGTGGGCGAGGTACTGGCCGGGGCGGTGGCCGCGGTGCGGGAGACCGCCGAACTCTGCGTCTGAGCCGGTACGGGCGCGTCGTGCGGCCGAGGTGGCGTCAGATGCTGGCGACCACCCGGTCGGCGAGCACGTAGACGGCCTCCTCGTCGGTGGAGAAGGTCAGCGAGTACGAGCCGGAGAAGCGCGAGCCGCCGAGCAGCCGGACGTGCTCACCGGCGCGGACCGCGTCGATCAGCCGGTAGGCGGCCTCCCGGTCGCCCGGGGCCACGCACAGCGTGGTGCCGTCGGCGAAGGCGTACACGTCCAGGGTGCCCAGCGGGCCCGGGCGGACGTCGACCAGGGCGACGGCCTCCTCGGCGAGGGCGGCCAGCCGGGTGTCGGTCCACTCGCGGGACGGCGCCTGGCTCGGCACGAAGTCGGGGTGCGAGGGGTGGCGGCGCGGGTCGGGCGCGGCGACCGGGGCGTCCGCCACGGCCGGCTCGGTGTCCAGCAGCCCGGCCTCCAGGCCGGTGGCCAGCAGGTCGGCCTCGCGGCGGGCCCGGGCGTCCTTGGCGGCCTCGCCGACCGGGTGGCCGGGGCGCAGCGGTGCGCCGCCCTCGGTGCCGGGCTCGGCCGGGCCGGTGCCGCCCTCGTTGATCAGGTCCTCCAGCGCGGAGCGCAGCGCCTCGCCGAACTCCGGGTCCATCGTCCCGGCGTTGTCGGCGGCGTCCTGCGGGCCGGTGGGGCGGGGGAAGAACAGCGGCCACTCCTCGGTGCCGGCCAATACCCCGCTGAAGGGGGAGTCGAACAGTGGCGCGTCCTCGGCCGCGCGGGCCTCCTGCTCGGCCCAGAACGCCCGGGCCTCGGTGATCTCCCGCTCGCGGTCGGCGGCGAGCGCCTCGGTGACGGCCCGGCGTATCGCGGCCTCGTCGACCGGTGCGGGCGCGGCCTGCGCGTCCAGTCGGCGGGAGAGTCCCCGGAGGTGGAGCAGCGCGGCGGTCGACACGGCGATCAGGACCAGCAGCAGGATGGTGTAGACGGCGCTCACGGAACGTACTCCTAGCGAGGAGCGGAACGGGGTTACGTGTCCACACTGCCGCATGCGGTGCTGTTACCGCAGTGGCGAATGTCTAATTCGTCCGAGACTTTCGGCCTTGTCCCCAAATTGTTAGGTAACACCGTTCTACGCAGTGGAGTTGATCCACTCCGCAGTGTCGATCTCCGGGCCGGAGGCGAACGGGAGGAGGGCCGGATCGACCTCGCGGTGTGATCCGGCCCTCAATTACGCTACGTCACTCCAAACGGGTGGTCCAGACCGTTCGGAGTGGTTCGGCGGGGTCAGCTCAGGCGCTCGATGACCATGGCCATGCCCTGGCCGCCGCCGACGCACATGGTCTCCAGGCCGAACTGCTTGTCGTGCCACTGCAGGGAGTTGATCAGCGTGGTGGTGATCCGGGCGCCGGTCATGCCGAAGGGGTGGCCGACCGCGATGGCGCCGCCGTTGACGTTCAGCTTGTCCAGGTCGATGCCGAGGTCGCGGTAGGAGGGGATCACCTGGGCGGCGAAGGCCTCGTTGATCTCGACCAGGTCGATGTCACCGATGGTCAGGCCGGCCCGCTTGAGCGCCTGCTTGGAGGCCTCGACCGGGCCGTAGCCCATGATCTCGGGGGAGAGTCCGCTGACGCCGGTGGAGACCACCCGGGCGAGCGGGGTGATGCCGAGCTCGCGGGCCTTGGTGTCGGACATGATGACCAGCGCGGCGGCGCCGTCGTTGAGCGGGCAGCAGTTGCCGGCGGTGACGGTGCCGTCGGGGCGGAACACCGGCTTCAGGCCGGACACGCCCTCCAGGGTGACGCCGGCGCGCGGGCCGTCGTCCGTGCTCACCACGGTGCCGTCCGGGAGCGTGACCGGGGTGATCTCGCGCTCCCAGAAGCCGGCCTTGATCGCTGCCTCGGCGAGGTTCTGCGAGCGGACGCCGAACTCGTCCTGCTCGGCGCGGGTGATGCCCTTGAGCGCGGCCAGGTTCTCGGCGGTCTGGCCCATCGCGATGTAGGCGTCCGGCAGCAGGCCGTCCTCGCGCGGGTCGTGCCACTCCCCGCCGCCCTCCTCGGCGCGCTTCTTGGTGCGGGCCTGGGCCTCGTCGAAGATCGGGTTCATGGTGCCCGGCAGGCCGTCGGAGGTGCCCTTGACGCTGCGTGAGACGGTCTCGACGCCGGCCGAGATGAAGACGTCGCCCTCGCCGGCCTTGATCGCGTGCAGTGCCATCCGCGTGGTCTGCAGCGAGGAGGAGCAGTACCGGGTGATGGTGGCGCCGGGCAGGTAGTCCATGCCCATCTGCACGGCCACGATGCGGGCCAGGTTGTGGCCCTGCTCGCCGCCCGGCAGACCGCAGCCGAGCATCAGGTCGTCGATCTCGCGCGGGTCGAGCTGCGTGACCTTGGCCAGGGCGGCCTGGATGATGTGGGCGGTCAGGTCGTCCGGGCGGACATCCTTGAGCGAGCCCTTGAAGGCCCGGCCGATCGGCGAACGGGCGGCGCTGACGATGACGGCTTCGGGCATGACGGGCTCCTCGCTGAGTGACGACGGACTGGCGGTCCGGGAGGTAAGCTACCGCTTAGTCATTCAGGCGTCACCGGCTCCAGCGTGTGAGCTGGCCGACGTGTTCCCGGGGTCCGTGTCGGGATCCGTGTCGGGACCCTCATCGGGATCCCCACCAGCTTCTTTCCCACCCTCCGGGCCCGGCAGGCCGATCCGCAGCCGATGCCTCAACAAGGCCCAGCGCCGGCCCGCGCCCTCCGCCTCCACGGCCGCCACCTCGGTGCCCGCCCGTCCGGCGGCCGTCGCGGCGGCCACCGCGACCGGCAGCACCGTCCCGCCCGGGACCGGAGCGCTCGGGCGCTCCTCCTCCGGCCACAGGCCGAGCGTCGCGCAGACCGAGGGCAGGACGGCCATCGAGGCGGTGGCGTAACCCTGGGCGGAGGGGTGGTAGCGGTCGGCGGCGAACATCTCCGGGCGGGCGGCGAACTCCGGGCCCAGCAGCGAGCCGAGCGAGACGGTGCGGCCGCCCGCCTCCACCACCGCGATGGTCTGCGCGGCGGCCAGCTGGCGGCTCAGCCGCCGCGCCACCCAGCGCAGCGGCGGGTGCACCGGCTTGATCGTCCCGAGGTCCGGGCAGGTGCCCACCACCACCTCGCAGCCGTTGGCGCGCAGGGCGGCGACGGCCTCGCCGAGCTGGCGGACGGCGACCTGGGCCGGGCTGTGCCGGGTCACGTCATTGGCGCCGATCATGATCACGGCGACGTCGGGGCGGTGCGGCAGTGCCTGTTCCAGCTGGCCGGAGAGGTCGGCGGAGCGGCCGCCGGAGCGGGCCACGTTGACCAGCCGCACCGGGCGCTCGGCCACCGAGGCCAGGCCCGCCGCCAGCAGCGCGCCCGGGGTCTCGCGGGCGCGGGCCACGCCGAGGCCGGCGCCGGTGGAGTCGCCGAGGACGGCCAGCACCAGCGGCGGCTGCGGGGCGGCGGAGCGGTCGGCGAAGGCCTCGCCGTAGACGCCGTCGGCCTTGGGCGGGACGGTCTCCAGGATGCCGATGGCCTGGATGGCGAGTTTGCTCTCGGTCAGCAGCAGGCCGACCAGGCCCACCCCCAGCAGGCCGAGCCCGCCGCCGCCGTACGCCGCCGCGGTGGCGATCCGGCGGGCCACCCGAGCCCGCGAGTCCCGTGCGCCTGGCATCCGGTGCCCCCTTCGCGTCCTCGTGCCGCCCCCCGGGGGACGCGCATCGTCTGCACAGCGGTCTTACCCGGATGGGGGGCGGCAGTACCGGAGGTGGCGGCGGGGGTGGGCCATTGGGGGAGGTGCGCCGGAGGGGAGCCCCGGGGCGGCGCCCACGCCCTAGGCTTTGCCTTACCGAAAGCACTCGCATGCCCATAGACCGGGAGGACCCCCGTGCGGTACCACAACTCGATCATCGACCTGGTCGGCAACACGCCGCTGGTCAAGCTGAACAAGGTCACCGAGGGCATCAGCGCGACAGTGCTGGCGAAGGTCGAGTACTTCAACCCCGGCGGCTCGGTGAAGGACCGCATCGCGATGCGCATGATCGAGGCCGCCGAGGCCTCGGGCGCACTCAAGCCGGGCGGCACGATCGTGGAGCCGACCTCGGGCAACACCGGTGTCGGTCTGGCGATCGTGGCCCAGCAGAAGGGCTACAAGTGCATCTTCGTCTGCCCTGACAAGGTGTCCACCGACAAGATCAACACCCTGCGCGCGTACGGCGCCGAGGTGGTCGTCTGTCCGACCGCCGTCGCCCCGGAGCACCCGGACTCCTACTACAACGTCTCCGACCGCCTCGTCCGCGAGACCCCGAACGCCTGGAAGCCGGACCAGTACTCCAACCCGGACAACCCGGCCTCGCACTACCACTCCACCGGCCCGGAGCTGTGGGAGCAGACCGACGGGAAGATCACCCACTTCGTGGCGGGCGTCGGCACCGGCGGCACCATCTCCGGCACCGGCAACTACCTGAAGGAGGTCTCCGGCGGCAAGGTCAAGGTCATCGGCGCCGACCCGGAGGGCTCGGTCTACTCGGGCGGCACGGGCCGTCCGTACCTGGTCGAGGGCGTCGGTGAGGACTTCTGGCCGACGGCCTACGACCGCGACGTCGCGGACGAGATCGTCGCCGTCTCCGACAAGGACTCGTTCCAGATGACCCGCCGCCTGGCCAAGGAGGAGGGCCTGCTGGTCGGCGGCTCCTGCGGCATGGCCGTGGTGGCCGCGCTGGAGGTGGCCCGCGGGCTCGGGCCGGACGACGTCGTGGTGGTGCTGCTGCCGGACGGCGGCCGCGGCTACCTGTCGAAGATCTTCAACGACGACTGGATGGCCGACTACGGCTTCCTGCCCTCGGCCACCGACGAGGCCCACATCGGCGAGGTGCTGGGCCGCAAGGAGGCCATCGAGCAGGGCGGCATCCCGCAGTTCGTCCACATGCACCCGAACGAGACGGTCGCCGAGGCGGTCCGGGTGCTGCGCGAGTACGGCGTCTCGCAGATGCCGGTGGTCTCCCCGGGCGCCGGGCACCCGGACATCATGGCCGGCGAGGTGATCGGCTCGGTGGTGGAGAAGCTGCTGCTGGAGGGCATCTTCGCGAAGGAGATCGAGCTCACCGACACCCTGGACAAGGTGATGTCCAAGCCGCTGCCGGTGGTCGGCTCCGGTGAGACCGTCACCAACCTGATGACCGTGCTGGAGAAGGCCGACGCGGCGGTCGTGCTGGTGGAGGGCAAGCCGCAGGGCATCGTCACCCGCCAGGACCTGCTGAGCTTCCTGACCACCCGCGGCACCGCCCACTGACGCTCGGTCACCCCGCTTCGCCCGCGCACGGATCCGGTGGGTTCGTCCACGGGCGAAGTGGTACACCGGCGTCACCTGCCCGCAGCACGTGGTTAACAACGCTCCGGCATCGTGGTGGTCAACGGCAAGACGCCGAGCGAGACGGCGGCGGCCCACCGGGAGCGGCTCCCCGGTGGACGCGGTCGGCTCCGGACACGTCGGACGGTCCTGACCCGGCCCGTCGTGTCCGCCCTCCCCGACCGGCATCGGAGGGAGGGGCCTCCGCGGGAGGCGCCGTCGTCCCGCCCCTGTCCGGCTCCGGCCGGTCGACAGGGTGCGGCGGCTCCCGCGGCACACACCGCGCCGTACGGCGCGTCTCCGCGGCTCCCGGGTGGGGGAGCCGATGCGGAGAGACGGTGGGGCCGGTCCTTCTCCGAGGGGCCGGCCCTTCCCGTGCGCCCCGGCCTCGCGTGCGCCCCGGCGGCCCGTCGCTCCGTCGTCCCGTACGCTCGCACGCATGACCAGCACTGAAACGACCGACCAGGACGCCCCGCGTTACGTCAAGCTCAAGATCGAGCTGATCGCGGAGATCACCGACGAGGGCGCGCTCAAGGCGGCCGCCCTGAAGCGGGTCGCCGAGGACGAGTACCTCGACGACGAGGAGCGGGCCCAGTCCGTCGAGGCCATCGAGGTGGACCCGTCGGGTTCGCTCGCCCACTTCATCGACCCCGTCGCGCTGCTCGGGGACGTTCCGGGCGTCGAGCTCGCCTCGGCGACCTGGGAGTCGGCGCAGACCGAGTTCGACCCCGAGAGCGAGGAGTGGGACGAGTACACCGTGGACGAGTCGGCCGAGTAACGGCCGTCCGTACCGTGGCCGCTCGTACTGTGGCCGCTCGTGAACGCCCGGTCCGCTTCGGCGGACTGGGCGTTTTGTCCATGTTCGCCGGGAAGTTGGGTCATCTCATACGATCACTTACCCTTCGGTGATGGAACCGTGAACGGGTGGATTGCGTTTCTGTATCCGTAAATGCCCGGGATGATCAGCAGGGAGACGCGACGTGACGGCACAGGACGGTCAGGGGCGGGTGGCCGGAGGGAACTGGAGTCGACGCGGAGTGCTCGCGGGCCTGATCGGGGCTCCGGTGCTGCTGCTGGCGGCCTGCAACGACAACAGCGGCGGCGGCAGCGGGGGCAGCGGGGGCAGCGGTGGATCCGGCGGCTCCGGAGCCAGCGGCACCCCGGGCCAGGGCGGCGGGAGCGGCACCCCGAAGACCTCGGCCGCCGTCATCACCGTCAGCCCGGCGGACGGCGCCACCGGCGCCAGCTTCAGCGACCCGGTCAAGGTGACCGTCGCCAACGGCACCCTGGGCACCGTCAAGGTCACCGACTCCACCGGCAAGGAGCTGGCCGGCCAGCTCTCCTCGGACAACACCAGCTGGACCTCGGCCGCGGCTCCGGCCAGCGGTACCAAGTACTCCGTCACCGCCACCGCCCTCGACAAGGACAAGCTGGAGGCGGACGCCAACGCGACCTTCACCACGGCGACCCCGGCCAACACCTTCGTCGGCTACTTCACCCCCGAGGACGGCTCGACCGTCGGCGTCGGCATGCCGGTCTCGATCAACTTCAGCAAGCCGATCACCGACCGCAAGGCCGTCCAGCAGGCGATCACCGTGATAGCGGAGCCGGGCGTCGAGATCGTCGGGCACTGGTTCTCCAGCACCCGGCTCGACTTCCGGCCGCAGGAGTACTGGGCCAAGGGCACCAAGGTCACCCTCAAGCTCCGGCTCAAGGACGTCGAGGGTGCGAAGGGCGTGTTCGGCACCCAGTCCAAGGACGTGGGCTTCACCATCGGCCGCGCCCAGACCAGCGTCGCCGACCTCGCCACCAAGAAGCTCACCGTCACCACGGACGGCCAGGTCAGCGCCGTCTACAAGATCTCCGGCGGCGCCCCCGAGCACACCACCTGGGGCGGCAAGATGGTCATCTCCGAGCAGTTCACCCAGACCCGGATGAACTCGCAGACCGTCAACCTGGGCAGCGAGTACGACATCGCCGACGTGCCGCACGCCCAGCGCCTCACCACCTCGGGCACCTTCGTCCACGGCAACTACTGGTCCTCGCCGTCGATCTTCGGCGGCCAGAACACCAGCCACGGCTGCGTCGGCCTGCAGGACGCCAAGGGCGCGCAGGACAGCAGCACGGACGGCTTCAAGTTCTACAAGTCCTCGATGGTCGGCGACGTGGTCGAGGTCGTGAACTCCGGCGACAAGACCGTCGCCCCGGACAACGGCCTGAACGGCTGGAACCTGAGCTGGGCCGACTGGAAGGCCGGCAGCGCCGTCTGACCCATGCCTGAAGAAACTTCCCGGGCGGACCGAACCTCGCGGTCCGCCCGAGGAGTCAGGTGGGTGTGAAACGCGAGCAGAGACAGCGACGGGACGCCGAGTTCAGCGCGTTCGTCGCCGGGAGCGGCCGCCAACTGTTGAGGCTGGCCGAGTTGTTGACCGGCGACCCGGAGCGGGCCAAGGACATCGTGCAGTCCGCGCTGGAACGCGCCTACCTGCACTGGCACCGGATCACCGGAGACGACCCCACCGCGTACGTCCGCCGGATCGTGGTCAACCAGCACCGCGACTGGTGGCGCCGGCTGCGCAACCGGGAGCTGCCCACCGACCACACCCCGGACCGGCCGCTGGCGGAGGACCTCGCCGAGCTGCAGGCCCAACGGGCGCTGGTGCAGCAGGCGTTGGGCGCGCTCACCCGCCGGGAGCGGACGGTCGTCGTGCTGCGGTACTACGGGGACCTCTCCGAGGCCGCCATCGCGGCCGAACTGGGTATCGCCCCCGGCACGGTGAAGAGCACCCTGCACCGGGCGCTGTCGAAGCTGCGCGCACTCCCCGAACTCGCCGACCGCACCGGCGGAGCGGCGGGTCCCACGACGGACATCGAGGTGACGGTATGAGCTTCGAGGACAGACTCGGAGAGCTGCTCAAGGACGAGGACCCGTTGGCGCCCGGGCCGCAGCCGGCGGAGGTCATCGCCGGAGCCCGGCGGCGCCGAGCCCGGCGCCGGGTGGGGGCCGGGGCGGCCGCCCTGGCGGTGGCGCTGGTCTGCGGGGTGACGGCGGTGACGGCGGGCGGCGCCCGGCACGGCGGGGACGTCGCGGGTGAGACGGGGGCGGCGATGGCGCCCTCGGCGGCGGCGACCGCCCTGGTGCCGGAGGCCGCCCCGACCGCGACCCCGACCCCGACGGCGTCCGCGCTGCCGCTCTCGCCGGTGCGGCGGGTCGAGGTCGGGGAGAAGATCCCAGTCACCGACGACCTCCGGATCTGGTTCACCGCGAACCAACGCTGCGACGAATCCCGTGAGCCCGACGGCAGCTGGCACACCTCCTTCGGGTGCCGGGACGTGCGCAGCGACAACCTGGAGCACGATAAGCCCAGCGTCTACGCCCAGACGAGCGGCAACCGGGACCGCACCGTCGTGGCCAGCTTCTACCTGGGGCCGACCCCGTCCAGGATCGTGGCCTTCCTCAACGGCAAACCGACCGTCGCCACCCTGGTCACCACCACCGGGATGAAGGGGTGGACCGGCTACTACGTGATCCTGCCGCCGCTGCCGGCCTTCGACGCGGCCGCGCACCGGCGGCCGACCAGCCCCGCGATCGGGGCGTACGACGCCGACGGCAAGCTGCTGGCGGAGAACCCCGGCACCACCGCCGACGGCTCCGACGAGAAGGCTCCGGCCCGGCTGTGACCCGGTCCGATCACCGCTTCGCGTAGTCAGCGAAGCCCTGCCAGTCGACGATCACGCACGGCTCGTCGCCCAGGATCCAGGCGTCGTGGCCGGGCGGGCAGACCATGAAGTCGCCGGGGCCGAAATCGGTCTGCTGGCCGTCGTCCATGACGATCCGCATCCGGCCGGAGATCACGTATCCCAGGTGGGCGGCCTGGCAGCTGTCGGTCCTGGCGATCGGTTTCACGTGCTTGGACCACTGCCACCCCGGCTGGAACACGGCCCTGCCGACCGGGCCGGCGTCCAGGTTGACCAGGCGCAGCTCCCCCATGCCCTCCTGGAACAGGCGGACTTCCTCGGGATCGTCGAAGTTCCTGCGGACCAGACCGGACATGGCGTA
The DNA here is from genome assembly GCF_042883685.1 of Kitasatospora sp. NPDC058190. Taxonomy (NCBI): domain Bacteria; kingdom Bacillati; phylum Actinomycetota; class Actinomycetes; order Kitasatosporales; family Streptomycetaceae; genus Kitasatospora; species Kitasatospora sp. NPDC058190. The sequence goes on along the minus strand of NZ_JBHVVI010000162.1, from coordinate 5,376 downwards.
CTCCTCTCCACGAGGGCGGCCCGGCCACCAGCGAGTGGCCGGGCCGGCCCTGCTGGCCATTCCAGTCTGCGGCCGGGACCGGGAGCGGTCGCCTTGAGCGGCCGGCCCCGGTCGGGCCCAGGTGGGGGGGCTCAGCCGCGGGTGCGGGTCACGCCGATCGGGCAGGAGGCGCCGGTGCCGCCGAGACCGCAGTAGCCGTTGGGGTTCCTGGCCTCGGACAGGTACTGCTGGTGGTACGGCTCGGCCGGGTAGAACGGGCCGGCCGGGGCGATCTCGGTGGTGATCGGGCCGAAACCGAGCGCCGTCAGCGCGGGCTGGAAGGCGTCCCGGGTGGCGGCCGCCGCGGCGGCCTGGGCGGGGGAGTGGGTGTAGAGCGCGGAGCGGTACTGGGTGCCCACGTCGTTGCCCTGGCGGTTGCCCTGGGTCGGGTCGTGCGCCTCCCAGAAGGCCTTCAGCAGCCGCTCGTACGAGACCACGGCCGGATCGAACACCACCCGGACCGCCTCGGTGTGCCCGGTCAGCCCGCTGCACACCTCCTCGTACGTCGGGTTCGGGGTGTAACCGCCCTGGTAGCCGACCAGCGTCGTCCAGACGCCGGGCAGCTGCCAGAAGGTGCGCTCGGCGCCCCAGAAGCAACCCAGCCCGAAGTCGGCCACCTCCAGTCCCTCCGGGTACGGCCCGGTGAGCGGGTGGCCGAGCACGGTGTGCGGCTCGGTCAGGGTGAAGGCCGGCGCCTGGCGGCCGGGCAGCGCCTGGTCGGCGGGGACGAGCGAGGTCTTGTCGCGGCTGAACATCACGGCCTGCTCCAGCGGGGTAGGGAGGGTTGCCCACGATTCAACGCACCGGGCGGTCCGCGGATTCCGGCGAGCGCGCCGGTGTACGGCCACTAGGCTCGGAGCCATGACCGAGCACCAGCTTCCCCAGGGCTTCGAGACCCTCGCCATCCACGCGGGTCAGGAAGCAGACCCCCAGACCGGGGCCGTCGTCACGCCGATCTACCAGGTGTCCACCTACAAGCAGGACGGGGTGGGCGGCCTGCGGGGCGGCTACGAGTACAGCCGCAGCGCCAACCCGACCCGCACCGCGCTGGAGGAGTGCCTCGCGGCGCTGGAGGGCGGCGCCCGCGGCCTCGCCTTCGCCTCCGGCCTGGCCGCCGAGGACACCCTGCTGCGCACCATCCTCAAGCCGGGCGACCACATCGTGATCCCCAACGACGCCTACGGCGGCACCTTCCGGCTGTTCGCCAAGGTGCTGACCCGCTGGGGCGTCGAGTTCTCCGTCGCCAACACCCAGAACCTGGACGACGTCCGGGCCGCGCTGCGCCCCAACACCCGCGCGGTGTGGGTGGAGACCCCGTCCAACCCGCTGCTGGGCATCACCGACCTGGCCGCGCTGGCCGAGGTCGCGCACGGTGCAGGGGCGCTGCTGGTGGTGGACAACACCTTCGCCAGCCCGTACCTGCAGCAGCCGATCGCGCTCGGCGCGGACGCGGTCGTGCACTCCACCACCAAGTACATGGGCGGCCACTCGGACGTCGTCGGCGGTGCGTTGGTGCTGGCCGAGGCGGGCCTGGGCGAGGAGGTCGCGTACCACCAGAACGCGATGGGCGCCGTCTCCGGCCCGTTCGACGCCTGGCTGGTGCTGCGCGGCATCAAGACGCTGGGCGTCCGGATGGACCGGCACAGCTCCAACGCGGAGAAGGTCGCCGAGCTGCTGGCGAGCCACCCCAAGGTCAGCCAGGTGCTCTACCCGGGTCTGCCCGAGCACCCCGGCCACGACATCGCCGCCAAGCAGATGAAGGCCTTCGGCGGCATGGTCTCGTTCCGGGTCGCCGGCGGCGAGGAGGCGGCCGTCGAGGTCTGCAACCGCGCGCAGCTGTTCACCCTGGGCGAGTCGCTGGGCGGCGTGGAGTCGCTGATCGAGCACCCGGGCCGGATGACCCACGCCTCGGCGGCCGGTTCGCCGCTGGAGGTGCCGGCCGACCTGGTGCGCGTCTCGGTCGGCATCGAGTCGGTCGACGACCTGCTGGCCGACCTCAAGCAGGCGCTGGGCTGAGTGGGTTACTGCCCCTGCTGGTCCGCCGTGTACGACTCCATCGCGTGGTTGAAGCGGGCCAGCAGGGCGCAGAACGCCTGCTGCTCCTCGGGCGGCCAGTCGGCCGTCAGGCGGCGGGTCAACTCGGCCCGGCCGTCCCGGACTTCGGCGAGCCGGCCGGTGCCGCCCGGGGTCAGCGCGAGGCGTACCGCGCGGCGGTCGGCCGGGTCCTGGACCCGGCCGACCAGTCCGGCCGCGACCAGCGGGGCGACCTGGCGGGTCACCGTGGAGGAGTCCACTCCGAGCGCCTCGGCCAGCGCCTTGACGTTCACGGGCCCGTGCCGTTCCAGGCGGTCGAGCAGCAGGTAGGCGGCCCGGTCCAGCGCGGCGACGCCGCCGCCGGAGGTTCGGACCTGTTCCATCCGGCGGGCGAACACCGCCAGCTGGTACTGGAGCTGGGTGTGCACGGGCTCGGTTCGGTCGGTGGCCTGGGGCGAGGTCGTCGTCATCGCGGCTCACGATCGTCGTGCGGTGAGAGAGTCTCAGAAGCAGCAGCGTACGCGGGCGGGGCGGACCCGGGAACAGCCCCGACGTCCCCGATCGGCTGTGTCGCGAGCCCTACGCTGGGATCATGCACAACTGGCCGCTCACCCTCGACGACATCCGCGGGGCCCAGAAGATGCTCGCCGGGGTCGCCCGGGTGACCCCGATGGAGGGCAGCCGGCACCTGTCCGGGCTGATCGGTTCGCCGGTCCACCTGAAGTGCGAGAACCTGCAGCGCACCGGCTCCTTCAAGTTGCGTGGGGCGTACGTGCGGATCGCGGGGCTCTCGCCGGTGCAGCGGGCCGGCGGGGTGGTGGCGGCGAGCGCCGGGAACCACGCCCAGGGGGTGGCGCTGGCGGCCTCGCTGCTGGGGGTGCGCTCCACCGTCTTCATGCCGGTCGCGGCGCCGCTGCCGAAGGTCGCGGCCACCCGCGAGTACGGCGCCGAGGTGCGGCTGCACGGCGCCACCGTGGACGAGGCGCTGCTGGCCGCACAGCGGTACTCGGAGGCGACCGGCGCGGTGTTCATCCACCCCTTCGACCACTGGGACATCGTCACCGGTCAGGCGACCGTCGGCCTGGAGATCCTGGAGCAGTGCCCCGAGGTGCGCACCATCCTGGTCGGGGTGGGCGGCGGGGGGCTGCTGGCCGGGATCGCGGCGGCGGTCAAGCCGCTGAGGCCGGACGTCAGGGTGGTCGGCGTGCAGGCGGCGGCCGCGGCCGCGTACCCGCCCTCGCTGGCGGCCGGGCGGCCGGTGTCGCTGGAGCACTTCGGCACCATGGCCGACGGGATCATGGTCGGGCGCCCGGGGGACATCCCGTTCGAGGTGGTCAACACGCTGGCGGACGGCATCCGTACGGTCTCCGAGGACGCGCTGTCGCGGGCCCTGCTGCTCGGCCTGGAGCGGCTGAAGCTGGTGGTCGAGCCGGCCGGGGCGGCCCCGATCGCGGCGCTGCTGGAGCAGCCGGACTCCTTCGGGGGCCCGGTGGTGGCGGTGCTGTCCGGCGGCAACATCGACCCGCAGCTGATGCAGCGGGTGCTGCGGCACGGGCTCGCGGCGGCCGGGCGCTACCTGTCGCTGCGGGTGCGCCTGGCGGACAAGCCGGGTTCGCTGGCGGACCTGCTGGGCGTGCTGACCAGGGTGGACGCCAATGTGCTGGACGTCGCCCACGTGCGGATCGACCCCCGGCTGGGGCTGACCGAGGTCGAGGTGGACCTGCACCTGGAGACCAAGGGGCCGGAGCACTGCGCGCTGGTGGTCGGCGAGCTGCGGGACGCGGGGTACGTGGTCTCCAGCTGAGGCTGCCCGGCTGAGGCGGCCGGGCTGTCCGGTTGGGAACCTGTTCGAAGCCCTCTCTTTTAAATCCCCTTGACGCGATGTATCGCGAGTTGCCACACTCGCGATGCATCGCGTTCTGTGTCGACGGCCGGGAACCGAGTCGCCCGCATGCCTGGAATCCAGGCGGATCGGGACAGATCGCTCACATTCGTCCGAGGAGATGAGGCGGGCCATGGCGCCAGCCATCCAAGCCGAGAACCTGGTGAAGACCTTCGGCGACCTCCGGGCCCTGGACGGCGTCAGCCTCGACGTCCCCGAGGGCACGGTGCTCGGGCTGCTCGGCCCGAACGGCGCCGGCAAGACCACCACCGTGCGCGTCCTGACCACCCTGCTCCGCCCCGACTCCGGCCGCGCGGTGGTGGCCGGCGTCGACGTGCTCAAGCATCCGAACAGGGTCCGCAGCCTGATCGGGCTGTCCGGCCAGTACGCGGCGGTCGACGAGTACCTGACCGGCTTCGAGAACCTCACGATGGTCGGCGAGCTCTACCAGATGAGCACCCGCGCCGCGAAGGCCCGCGCGCTGGAGCTGCTGGAGTGGTTCAACCTCACCGAGGCCAAGGACCGCACCGCCAAGACGTACTCCGGCGGCATGCGCCGCCGCCTGGACCTCGCCGCCGCGCTGGTGGTCCGGCCGCCGGTGATGTTCCTGGACGAGCCGACCACCGGCCTCGACCCGCGCAACCGGCTCGCGCTCTGGGAGGTCATCGAGACCCTGGTCGAGCAGGGCACCACGCTGCTGCTCACCACCCAGTACCTGGAGGAGGCCGACCGGCTCGCCCACGACATTGCCGTGGTCGACCACGGCCGGGTGATCGCCCGGGGCACCGCCGACCAGCTGAAGGCGCAGATCGGCGGCGAGCGGATCGAGGTCGTGGTGCACGACCCGGGCCTGGTCGCGGACGCGGTCGCGGCGCTGTCCGGCTACGCGCTCGGCGAGCCCGCCGTGGAGAAGAACACCCGGAAGATCACCGTGCCGGTCAGCGGTGGTGCCCGGGTGCTCGCCGACGCCATCCGCGAACTGGACGGCCGCGGCATAGAGATCGACGACATCGGCCTGCGCCGCCCGACCCTGGACGACGTCTTCCTCACCCTCACCGGTCGCGTCGCCGGGACGGCCGAGGAGGGGCGGCGCCACCGTGCAGGCCTGCCGGGACCTCTTCGGCAACCAGGTCGGGCCGGTGGACGGCGCCTGGCCGATGCAGCACGCGGCGCTGGTGTCGGTGCTGTGGTCGCTGGTGATCACGGCGGTGTTCTCCTGGCTGTCGGTGCGCAAGTACCGCTCGGCCGTGGGGTGAATCGTTTCCGCCCGTGCCTTTCCGGCGCGGAACGCCCGAGGGCGGTGGGCCCCGGCCCGGCCAACACGCACCCCCCCGCCCGAGGTTATGGGGGGCCAAGACCCGCGGGGGGCCCCCCACAGAGACGATAGAAAAAGACCCGGCGGCCGAGTAAGACCTAGGAGC
>NZ_JBHVVI010000161.1:0-16841 GCF_042883685.1 Kitasatospora sp. NPDC058190 | reverse complement strand
GCCGACCAGACGACGGCCGAACCGGTGGCCGTCGAACCACCCACACCCGCCCTGACCAGGTAATCAGCACCTCCCACCCAGCGGGGGAAGCTCACATGACCGACCAGGCCGCCGCCCTGGCCGAGCGAAAACCCGTGGCCTGACAGCCTGCCAGGACGATTGACTGGCACCGGGCACAACTCCGACCGACGAGGGGCATCCGTGGAGGACCCGGATTTCACAGTCCTGCTGGCCGGCAACTCCCCTCACGACCCGACGGCCCTCAAAGCGGTCCGCACGGTCACCGGGCTGAGCCTGTGGCGCAGCCGACAGCTGTTGGACAGCGCGCCCGCCACCGTCCAGTCGGGCATCCCGTTCGACATCGCCGCCCGCGCGGCACGGTGCCTGCGTCAGGCCGGCGTGCCGGCCGCGATCCAGTGCGGCTGGTGCCACCGCACCCTGCCCAGCGACGACACCCCTGTCGACCCCGGCCCCTGCGCGTCCCCGTACTGGCCCACCGCCCACTGCCAGGCCAACTCCATGACCAGCTGTGATTGCGAGTTCTGCGCCGCTTACGGCCCCCTACCCGGGCACACCACCCACCACAGCCCCTGAACCCCATACCGACGACCGCAGCCCCGAGCCTGGTACGGAACTCATGAGCACAGGCCCAACACCATCTGGCACTGAGCTGACCGCCCGCTTAGGGATCTGCATCAAGATGTCACTGCGCGAAGTCTCCTGATGTCACTACACATCCGCACCCTGGTGACACCCAGCGCTCCCCGCCCCCATACGCCACAGTCAGCAGGGTCTAGTGACACCAGCTGATCCCCCAGTGACAACAAACCGCAGATTCGCACCGACCCCACCAACCACCACACACAGTCACCAAACCCCGCCCCGAACACCCACCTCGCCACCACCCCGACAGGCACAACCAAAGGTCCAGACAACCCGGCGTGCGGGCCAAAACACCCCACACCCGCCAACAGGTCACACCCTGCGGCCCCTCGCCGGGTAGAGCTTGGCGTGCAGCGCCCGGTCCTCCCACCACGGATCATCCGGAGCGGACACCAGCGCGGCCACCAGCTCCCGCCTGGTCGGAACCGGCAGCACCAGCGGGCCCAAGTCCTTGACGGCGCGGTCCTGTACGCACTCGGGGCACTCCAGCCGGTCCGGGCTGGCCTTCTCCCGCAGCTCCAGCTTCGAGCCCTCCTTCCCTCCGATCGAACCCCGGCACGTCCAACACGGACTCAGCACGGCGTTCGCCGCCCGGGCCGCCTCCAGCTCCTCTTCGGCCTCCCGTTCCAGGCGCTCCTCGCGGTCCCGGTGGCAGGACCAGCAGCGGCCGCCGGGCCGGCGGATCCACTCCACGGCGGCCGTCGGGGCCGTGCTCCCAAGTGCTCTCCTCCTTGGGGACGTTGCCGCAGTCGGCGCAGGCGAGGGTCCGCATCCAATCTCGGTGGACCTGGCGGGACTTCTTCTCCCGGGCCCTCTGGCGCTCGTCGTACGCCTCGCGGGTGTCCGGGCTCTCCAGCGCGTCGAGCAGGGAGTGCCGGCCGGGACGGCCGTAGCGCCACCAGACGGGGCCGAGGGGGCCGTGCTCGGCCAGCAGCTCCAGCGTGGTCGCGAGGATGGGCACGGCGTCGTCGTACTCGCGCCAGCCGTCGCCGTCGTTGTCGTCCTGGGGCACTGTCCACCACTGCCCGCCCCAGATCTCGGCCGACAGGTCCGCCACTGCCTCCTGGCGGTTGACCAGGGCGACGGGTCCGGCGCCGGTGACGACCAGGGCGACGGGCGGGTACCCGGGCCGGGTGTGACCGGGCCAGGCGCGACGCCACCAGTGCACCGTGCGGTCGGCCGACTCCTGGCCGGAGCGGGCCGGGTCGTTGTCGCGGCCCTTGGTGTGGAACAGCTCGCGGTAGGCGGCGAACTTCGCGGCAACCCGCTGCGGCGCCATGGTGGAGCGGTCGACCTCGACCATCAGGACCGGCACCCCGATCTCCGGGGCCCGGAGCACCGCGTCCGGGCGCACCTTCCGGCGGCCGCCCGGCAGCACGAAATCGACCTCGGTCTCCCAGTCGGTGATGGTGCCGACGCCTCCCGGCGCGCCGTCGGCGGTGCCGCCCAGGACGAACGCGGCGATCGTCTCGTTGACCGCCATCGCGTGCTGGGCACCGGAGCGCCCCGCGCCGCGGGCCGTTCCGCCCATGTCGGAGCGGGGCAGGCCAAGGACGTGCCCGGCCGCCTCCAGTCCGGCCGTGCCCTCCAGCCGCCACGTCTTGTGCCGGGCCCGGGGTTCGGATCGGACGCCTTGCCTGCTTCGTTCAGCGCCACTGGTAGGACATGGTGGTCACCGCCGGGAGCAACACCGGGCCGCCCGCGTCAGTGTCGGGCTGGACGGCCAGTCGGTCTCCCGCACCACCTCCCACGGATCCAGCAGGACTACGGGCATCGACGGACCGGAGGCACCTCGGGAGTCGTCACCCGCGCACCGCAGGACCCGCCACCGACACGCCGTTCAGAGGTCTTTTGGGTAGCCCTTGTCGTCGTCGGAGTCGTAGACCACCTTCCCGTTGCCGTCGTAGCCCTTGATGTGCGGGGTCCGGGTCACGGCGTTCGTAAGGACTCCCGTGGCGGCAAACCAGCCGTGGTCGAGCGCCGCGTCCACGGCCGGTCCGTTTCCGTACGAGACGGTCACGCGCGCCACCGAGGGGGCGTACGTGCCGATGCTGCCCCAGGTGTACGGCAGCTTCCACTCATGGCCGTCGACCATGGCCTGCCGGTACAGCTTGCCCCCATTAATGTCCGGGTTCACCAGGCCCGCCGGGCCGCCCGCGCGCGGGTCGGCGCTGCCGGCCTGGAGGCCGGAGGTCTTGCCGTCGACCTGGTGGCAGATGACCTCGCTCGGATGCTCACCCTGGCTGACGCCGACCACGTTGATGCCGTCGCCCGGGGAGTTGTCGTCCCCGGTGCTCTTCACGGCGAGCAGGACGCGGTAGTCGGCGATCGCCCCGAGGTCGTGGACGGGCGGCCGGTTCGGGTGTGCACCCTGTCCGGTCGGCGGCGGCGCGCTCTGCCGGCGGGCTTGCATCTGCCGGTCGTAGTCCAGGCACTGCCCGAGCGCGGTGGCGGCCTGTTCGAAGCCGATGCCGTTGGTCAACTGGGCCGCCGTCGCCGGAGGCTGCGGCCCGGTCGGCGTCGGGGTGGGCGTGGCTGCGGGGCTGGGCGCCAAGGTGGAGGGTGGGACGGCCGTGCCGTCCGTGCCCACGGTGAGCCCGGTGGCCGGGCGGGCGTCCGAGTGGCCGCGGGCCGTGAGGAGCGTCGCGCCTGACAGCACGGTCAGGACGACCACGCCGGCCGAAAGCGCGGCGGTCCGGCGTCGGCGGGCCGCGCGGCCCTGGCGCCGGATCGCCTCGTAGGGCGCCTCGCCCGGCGTCCGGTCCGCGACCGTGGCGACGAGCTGCTCGCGGAGCGCCGCCTCGAAATCCGGGTGGGTCATCGTCAGCCTCCAGGCGCGGTCGTGATGAGATCGTCGAGTGTGGAACGGCCCTGCGCGGCCCGCGACTCGGCGGGCACGGTGGCCAGACCCGGGTGCGCCCGCAGCTTGGCCAACCCCTTGGCGGCCTGGCTCTTGACCGTGCCGAGCGAGCAACCCATCGCCTGGGCGACCTCCGCCTCCGTCCGGTCGTCCCAGTAACGCAGCACCACGACGGCCCGCTGCCGTGTCGGCAGCGTGGCCAGGGCGCCCATCAGCGTCCGCCGCTGGTCGACCTGGCCGGACGCGTCGCCGGACGCGGCGACCTCGGGCAGCACCTCGGTGAGCCGTTCGACGACCCGCCGCTTGCGGAACCGGTCGTTGTTGCAGGACACCAGCATCCGGCGCACGTAGGCGTCCGGGCTGTCAGCCCGGCTGACCCGCCGCCAGGACCGGTATGCCTTGGCCAGCACGGTCTGGGTCAGGTCCTCGGCATGGTGCCAGTCGCCCGTGAGCAGATAGGCAGTCCGGACCAGGTGCGCCCACCTGGTCCGGGCGAAGGCACGGAAGTCGGCCTCTTCGTCTGTGTGCATCAGCACCCCCTCACCCCTCCAGACCACACTCCCGTCGCACCGGGTTGCCCGACCCGACACATCTTCGTGGTCGGCTACCTCACGGGCGTCCGAAGGCGGCAGGCCCTGGGGCAGGCGAGCGGGGCGGCGCAATAGCCCAGTCCTGACTCCGGGTAAGGCAGCGTACGGCGCGCAGCCGGTCTCCACTGAAGGGTCAGGCTCGGCACTGTGATTGCCAGGGCGGCTTGTAGACAACGAGACCGCCCGTACCGGTCGGGCGCGGCTGCGAGGCCGGTCGTCCACGGGCTGGCGGCCGTCTCCCGTCCGATGGGACGGCGCCAGCCCCGCGGCTGTCGACGCTGTCGCGCCCAGACCACAGACAGGGGTTGAGGGGTATCCGCCCACGTCACACCACACGACACCACCCCATCACGACAGCAGACGCGACAACCCGTCACCCACCACCAGGACGGCGCTTGAAGTGAACTCCCGGGAGCGCGCCGAGGCATGCGGCCCGCTCGACCTCCTCCCCGCCCCGGGGCTGCCCGCCGGCGAAGGCGGGGTGTACCGGCCCGCCGCCGAGCTCGCCTACACCGCCGGCACCGGCGAAGAGCGCCACCGGCTGCGGGCATTCGTCTTTGCGGCGCGGGCCTGTACGCACTCGGGGCACTCCAGCCGGTCCGGCCGGGCCTTCTCCCGCAGCTCCAGCTTCGAGTCCTCCTTCCCCCCGATCGAGCCCCGGCACGTCCAGCACGGGCGCAGCGCGGCGTTCGCGGTGCGGGCTGCCTCCAGCTGTTCTTCGGCCTCCCGTTCCAGGCGCTCCTTCCGGTCCTGGTGGCAGGGCCAGCAGCGGCCGCCGGGGCGGCGGGTCCACTCGACCTGTCCCTTGGGGCCGTACTCCCAGGTGCTCTCCTCCTCAGGAACGTCGCCGCAGTCGATGCAGACCAGGGAGTCCATCAGCTCCTGGTGGACGCGTTGCTGCTCGTCCTCGCGGGCGGCCTGGCGCAGGTCGTAGGCGGCGCGGTTGTCCGGGTTCTCCAGCGCCTCGATCAGCTTCACGGTCCGGCAGCTGACCAACGGACAAGGCCGGGGCCAGCACACTCGTGCGCTAGCCCCGGCCTTGGTAGTAGCGGGGACAGGATTTGAACCTGCGACCTCTGGGTTATGAGCCCAGCGAGCTACCGAGCTGCTCCACCCCGCGTCGGTGACACCACCCTATGCGGCAACCGTTCCAATACGAAATCGGTTTCTCCCAGCGCTCCGGCTCGCCCTTACCGACCCCGCCGCGGTCCCCACGTTGCCCTTGCCGAAAACGTCCTCCGCCCTGCTCAGGCTGCATGTCGGTACTCGTGGAGGAGGCCGCCGAGTCGGTCGGTTCGGCGTATGTCGAGGCGGGCGAGTTGCTCCGGGTTGTCGATTGTCTTGGGAAGTCTCGTTCACCGCCATCGCGTGCGGGGCGCCAGAGCGCCCGGCGCCCCGGGCCGTTCCACCCATGTCGGAGCGAGGCAGGCCGAGCACCTGCCCGGCCGCCTCCGGCGCGCACCGCAGCAGAGTCAGGGCCCCGAACCTGAGGTCTACTCGGCAGACAGGGACTCCCGCATCGCTCTTGCGGTGGCAGTCGGGTCGTAGTGCTCGGGGACGCCGTCGACCAGGATGATGTCGCCCTCGATGTGCCGCGAGCGCAGCGGTGCGATCTCCTGGTATGCGGGTGAGTCCCACCAGGCCTGTGCCTCGGCGATGCCGGGGAAGCTGATCACCACGACGTGTCCGGGCCAGCTGCCTTCCTTCACCTCGTGCTGCGTGGCGTGCACGAGGAAGCGGCCGCTGTACGGCTCGAAGGTGGCGGGGATGCGCTCGATGTACTGGGCGATCTCCGGGTGTGCGGCGGCTTCTTGCAGGTGGGCTATGGCGTAGGCGGGCATGGCTTCCTTCCGGTCGGTTGGGCTCTGTAGGGCCGAGAATCGTGGCATGTGGGTGCGCCAGGGTCGATGGCCTGGCGGGTAAGCGGCCCCGGCCCGCAGCGCGGACCTGCCATCTCGGATCGCCGGGGGGTGGCGAGCATCATCCTGCCGGGTTCGTCCAAGAAGAGGACTCGGGTCCGGCGTTATCGCGGGTGCCCGTCAACGGGGCCGCGACGTCGGACGCGGCGATCGGCTGCATCGAGGTGGCGGGCAGCTGGACCGTGTCATCGTCGATCGTCCAGGACAACGGAGAGCAGGACGATGTGGCCGATGCCGTCCTCCTGGAGGCAGCCAGGAGGTTGCCCATCCATGTCGACGGCTGGTGGCTTTCGGTCAGGCACCAAAGATGGCGACGGGGTTGCCGGTGAGCCAGGTGTTCTCGATGCGTATCCGGCGGATGAGCCAGCGGCTGCCGTCGCGTACCAGGTCGACGGTGTAGGGGTTCTTGAGCAAGGCGTGCGTGCCCGGGTCAGCGGTGAGCAGGTGCTGGGCCTCGACCAGCGCGGTGAGCCGGGCGGTGTTCCCGTCGATGCTGATGCGCGGGTTGGTGACCTGGTGTGTGGTGTCCACCCGGCCGGTGAACATGGCCAGGATGGTGCTGACGATGGTGTCCCGGCCGGTCATCACAGGCGGCTTGGCGCCCCAACGGGCAGCGGCCGGCCGGAAGTCCAGCTCCGCATCGGCGGTGAACGCCGAGGCGAACAGCTCGCGGTCCTTCAGATCCTGCCCGAGGGCGAACCGGTGGAGAGCGTCGGCGATCTCGGCGCGGTCGCGCAGTTCGGCGACGACCGCCGCGGTGTCGCCGGGTTGCGCGGTCAGGGCGTGGTGGGCGGTGGTGTCCATGCTGTCCCTCCGGTGTCTGGGTGACGTCGTGTTCGACATCACCCACTCTGCCGCCGTGATCGATGGCGAACAACGCGCGTCTGCGCAATGATCGTGAACTCAGACTTAACGATGGGATACGCGCGCATCCCGGTCGGGGAGTCCGTGGCAATCCGCTAGAAGCGCCGCATCGCCCTCTCAGACACCTGCTGCTACCGCGGCGCCCAGCCCCAGCAGGACGACACCGGTCGTCATACTGAGCCCCCGCAGGACCGTCGGCCGTGATATCAAGGCGCGCCCTCGGCCGACGGCCCAGGTGAGCAACATGTACCAGGAGGCGCTGACGAGCGCCCACAAGGCTCCCAGGGCGACGGTCGACAGGAACACCGGGCCCTTCGCCGTCACGAACTGGGGCAGCACCGAGACGGCGAACACGCCGGCCTTCGGGTTGCCGAGGTTGGTGCTCAGGCCGGTGAGGTATCCGCCCGCGAAGCCGGTGCGGCGCCCGCCCTCGCGGGGCGGACGGGTGGCGACGGTGGTGAGCGCGGTCCGTAGCGTCTTCACTCCGAGGATCATCAGCACGATGCCACCTGCGATCCGGAGCGCCGCGTACGCGGTGGGGCTGGCCAGCAGGACGGCGGACAGCCCGGCCGCAGCGGCCGTGGACCACAGCAGGAAGCCGGTGGCGTTGCCCGCGAGCGTGCCTCGGACTGTGCGTTGGCCCCCTTCCAGAACCTGCCGGATCAACAGGGCTTGACTCGCGCCTGGCAGCATCGCCAGCAGCAAGGTGGTGGCGATGAAAACGGGCACATGCGTGGGCATGGGAAAAGAACCCCTTCCGGGGATTGCGGCCGATGGGTGCACCACCAGGCTTCCTGTCCCGCGCCCCTAAGAGAAGTTAAAAGAGAAGGGTGCAGTGTTAAGGTCAGTGAATGGTGGTGGACCCGGGACAGCTCCGCCTTCTCGCGCTGATCGAGCGGCACGGCTCCCTGACAGCGGCGGCTCGCGCCCTCCAACTCACGCCCGCGGCGATCACACAACAGGTGGTCAAGGCCGAACGCGACTGGCAGGTGCCGCTGGTCATCCGTGGTCCTCGCGGGGCAACGCTCACCGCGGCCGGCGCACTGCTGGCCTCCCACGGTCGAACCGTGGAGGAGGCCTCGGACAGGGCCGAGGCGGAACTGGCCGCACTACTCGGCCACCTCTCCCTACGGCTGCGGATCGGAACGTTCCAGGCAGCCGCCCTGCACCTGCTGCCACCAGCCCTGACGGCGCTGCGCCACCGCCATCCGGACGCCGACGTCTCGGTCGTAGACGTGGTGTCCGGACGCGGAGCGGACGAGATCAGCGCGGGGCGCCTGGACGTGGCCATCGTCGCGTCCTGGGGCACACCGCTCACGCCGCCCCCACACATACGGGCCCACTCACTCCTGTTGGACCCGATGGTCGTGGTTCTCCCCGACGACCATCCACTGGCCACCGGGCAGCCCGCGGACACCGAACTTCACCTGGAACAACTGCGCGACGAATCGTGGGTTTCCATCCTGGCCGGCCATGCCGCCCGCGAACAATTCCACGACGCTGCCCGCGAGGCCGGCTTCACCCCCACCGTGCGGTTCGAGACCGAGTCCTACGATGTCGCCCAGGCCCTCGTCGGCACAGGCATCGCAGTGGCCCTGGTCTCACGCCTGGCCCTGACCCACGCGCCCGGCACCACCCATCGCGAACTGGCCCACCCCAGGCCCTACCGCCAGCTCTACGCCGTGACCAAAACAGACGCCAGCCTCACACCACTCGCAGACATGCTCATCGACCTCCTACGCGATGTCGCCCGCGACATCACCGCCGCCTGGGAGGCTCCCCCACAAGAAGAACAACGCCCATCGAACTCACCGCACGGCGCCTGAAAAGCCCCCGGTCCCGAATCGACACCGCCTGGTCCGAAGCCGCCGGCCCCGCTCCGACCCCCCGGCTCCTACGGCGAGGCGACCCGCCACAGGTCGAGGCCGACGGCGTGGGAGGCGGGGCTGTCGCGGTACCGGGACGCCGGGCCTCCGCTCTACGCGCTGGCTCTCACCGGCGGCGAGTGGGCCACGATCGACTGGATCCGCGAGCGCAGACGCCCATACGGATCGCGCCCGACGTTGTGGCGCCTAACATCTTCGCCAGCACCACGACCGTCAAGGTCGCCCTCGCACGCCTTGTCGGACTCGACATCCTCCTCAAGGCCGGCCCACGCAGCGGCACCTACCAGCTCGACCCTCATCAGTTCTGGGAGGGCAACAAAGCCTCCCAGAGCGCCGCTTGCCGCCAGCGGAACGCACCGCCCATCACCCCGGATGACAAGGGGGCCATCGCGTAGGAGATGGCCGTCTTCTATCCCGCAGCTGTCGCGTAGGGAGAGGTGTCACAAGCGCCCGCCTGCGGGAAGCAGTCCGGCACCGGCGGACTGGCCTGAAGAGCAACGCTGAAAAGCCTTCCTGATCGGCGGTCGCGGCGGGTTGCCGCCGTCGAGCCCGAGCGCGGGGGCCAGCGACGCGACGACGAGGCCCTCCGCGAGGTGGCCGTGCAGGGCGAGCAGCGGAGGGCCGGCGCCTCCGAAATCGAGGTACGAGAGCCTGCGGCCGTCGATCACGAGCTCCGAGCGGACGGCTCTACCTCTTCACCGTGAAGTAGTCGCGCCCGTCCACCGTCAGTTCGAGCACGATGCCGTACCGGGCGCGCGCCTCGGCCACCTTCCCCGGCCCTTCCGGAACTTGCGAGCAGCGGTGGTACGTGCCGCCGCCGGACGGCGACAGACAGGGCGCGGGCTCCTCGATCCGGTTCACGAACGGCAGATCCAGCCGGTCCCAGTCGATCGCGAGCCCGTCTGTCGCCAGCCGCGGGCTGGGCATCGGCCGGCCGTCCGGGTAGTGACCGCGGGTGCGGTGGTACTCCAGGGCGTAACGGACGGTGCCAATCGCGTACGGTCCGTCCTGGCCGTTCTGGTCCACCGGACCCCACCTGGTGAGGCCGGCCGCTCGGATCCCGGGCAGTACCGAGGTGATGTCTCCCCGGACACCGAAGTCCGCGGTGGCGTGCATCTTGCAGTTCAACAACACCTGCGTACGTGACTCCAAGAGGTTCTGGGAACGCTTCTCGCAGGTGTCGTCGAGCAGGGTGAACACGGGCTCCAGCCCCTCCACCCGGCCCAGGCGATCGATCAGGTCACGGATTCGGGACTCCTCCTCCGCCCGCTGCGACTGTGCCTGCGGCGCCTTGGCCTTCTCCACCAGTTCGTCGTCGGTCGGCATGCGATCGCACCCCGCGACCGCCCCCACCAGCGCCGCCGCGAGCACCAACCCGCCGACCCGACCCCACCGAGACACTGCGCCTCCCCGCACCCGTCCGTCACGTCCCGCCCCAACCCTCCGCTGACGAACGGATCGGACGCATGAGTACGCGTACTCAAATCGCCCGGAGCACCCGGCGGTACGCGCGCGGGGGTGGAGCCAGGCGTCGTTCTTGATGGTGCCGATGTGTCGCAGGCGCCGGTTGCCGTGGGCGACGATCCAGGCGACGGCGCGTTCGACGGGTGGGCGCCAGCGGCGGTAGGCAGCCTGCCAGCCGGGTGTGCTCGCGGCCTGGCGGGCTTAGGCCATGAGGTCGTCGTCGGGGCGGATGGTTACGAGTGCGGTTCCTGCGGCTTCGAGTACCTCAACGCCGAGCCCTGAACAGTCAGAGCCAGGCAGCAAGAAGCACCGGCCACCACGGTGGTGAACCGGTGCTTCTTTCCTGGGAGCGCGGCGGCCTGGGGGACGGTCAGAGGCGGCTGCGGCGGACCCCGGGCCGGGCGGGAGGGACCTGCTCGCCGCGCAGTGCGAGGGCCGCGGTACGGGTGCGCTCCAGCCAGCTCATGACCTGGCGCAACGTGGCGGCATCGAGGTCGCGGGTGAGCGCGCGGACGGCCTGGCGGTCGTCGTCAGTGAGGTGGTGGAGGCCTGCGCGTTCCAGGGTGGTGTAGAGGCAGGGCCGTTGCAAAGTCCGGTGATCTTGTAGTCGCGCTGGTCAGACGATGCCCAGTAGGTCGAGCGGGCGGGTGAAGGGCTCGTAGGAGACGTGCCGGATGCCGGCCGCGATGTTGCGGTGTCCGGGGGCGCGGAGCGCGTTAACCAGGTTGCGTAGGGTCGACATGTTTTCGGGGCCATGGCCGGTGCGGATCTTCGAGGCGTCCTCGGCGAAGGTGGTGTCGCGGACGAAGTGAAGCCGATTCTCGATGGTCCACTGCGACCTGGCGAGTTGGCCCAGACGCTCGGGCGATGCCTGATGCGAGCTCAGGTCTGTGATCGCGTAGACGGTCTGGCGGCTGACGGTTCCGGTCGTGCGGTCGGTGCGGTGTCGCAGGATGCGTACAGCCTGGGCGGCGTGGGGGAAGTCGAGGCCGAGGTCGGTCACGGTGAGGGCCCTGGTCACTCGGGTCTCCCGGCAGCCGTGGCCGATCTCCCGGTCGTAGCGGCGGGCGGTGACGTCCTTCCACGGCAGTGACCGCAGCCGGCGGTGCAGCTCGGGCTGGTTGGCCTTGACTACCAAGAGGTAGTGTGCCTTCTTCTCGTCCACCAGGAAGCGCGCATGCGCGCGCTGGGTGTGCAGGGCGTCGGCGGTGACGGTGACCCCGGTCAGGTCGAAGGGCGCCAGTAGCGCGGCAAAGTAAGCAGGTGATTTCGTTGGTCTTGTCGGGGACCCGCAGCTGGGTGACGGTTCGGCCGTCGCCGGTCATCGCGGCCAGCAGGTGGGCGGCGGGCGTCTGGCCGTGTCGGGAGCCGCGGGCGGCCTTGCCGTCGAGCGCCACCGAGTCCGAGCCGGCAGGATCAGCGCCGGTCAGTTCGGCCAGTCCGCCGGGGCAGACCAGGCCGACAATCCGCCGGATTGTGGCGGCACTCGGCGCGACGCGCATCCCCAACGCGCCCGCCACACGAGCGCCCAGCCGGGCCAGGGCGTGCTACGGAGCACTCGCAGACCACTGGCCGATCGCCGCATACGAGCGCGCGCCGGCGACCACCGCCGAAGCGGCAACCAGCAGCACCGCCACGAACGGGTGACGCACGCCGCGTCACCGGCGCGGATCGGGCAGCGCTCGCAGCCGCTCCGCCAGCGAGAGCCCCGCTGCATCCTCCAGAGCGGGCGACTTGACGAGGCAGACGGTGGCAGACTTGCGGCACATCGAAGCTCCAGCGGTTCAAGGCGACTTGGCAAGGTCACCTCGTTCAACTGGAGCTTCGATGCGTACGTGACGGCCCAGCCCGCGCTCCGTGGACCGCCGCGACCTGCGGACCCTCAGGTCTGGTCGTACCAGGAGAACGCCGCGATCCGCCATCCCTCCGGGGTGCGGACGAACTGGATGGTCTTGGTCCCGCCGCCCTCGAAAGGCTCGCCGTCCAGGACGCCGGCCTTCCGGTACTCGCCGAAGCGCGACGCGATGTCGCCCGCGATCTCGGTCCGCTCGGAGGTCTCCCACTCCGAGAACTCGACCAACCGGCCGTCGGCGAGCAGGCGTTCGCGCGGCTCGATGAACTCGTCCACGGTGTAGACCGTGTACTTCGGCCCGGTCAGCACGATCACACCACCCGGAATGACCAGCCGGCGGATCCGGGCCACGTCCGCGGCCTTGCCGCCGCGGTTGTCGAAGGCTCCGAAGAACTCGGCGGTTATCGCGTCAATCTCGATCTTGGACATGGCGCGACAGTAACACCGCTAGGGGGCAAGGCAACGGACATGGCGTCGAGGCAACTTCGACCCAGGGCACCCACGAGATCATGCGACTTTGCAACAGCCCTGGGTGTAGAGGGGCTGGGCGGCGGTGGCGCCGGCGGCAGGGCGCAGCCCCGCCCTGGCAGCCGGCACCGCGACCACCGGACCGGGCAGCGGGCCACTGACGGCCCTTGAGAGAATCGGGCAGGCGGTGCGCGCCGCGCCCCATTGCACGCGGCGCGCACCCCTCATCGAGATCATGGTCGTCATGGGCGCCCTCGAGGCCCGGGATCGCGGCATGGGGCGGCTGCTTGGGCGCCGACATCAGCGAGGCGCTCGATCGGATGGAGAAGGAGCGCAGGGCATGGAGGGGCTCAGTGCGCGCAAAGAGCGGTCGCGAGCATCTGGTTCATCGCGCCGCCCACCGCCGGGGGCATGGTGAGGTCGGTGTTGACGGCGAGGGTGAGCTGACGCTGACCGTCCGGCGAGGTGAAGCTGAAGGTCGTGTAGCCGGCGACGCTGCCCGAGTGGCCGATCACGGACCCGTCGGGGCAGGCGGGACGGGCCTCCAGGCCCAGCCCGTAGGTGCGGTGGTCATCCCGGTCGGTCTGCTGCATGGTCCGCATCTCGCCCAGCAGCGCCGGTGGCAACAGCTCGCCACCGAACAGAGCCCGGTAGAACCGGTTCAGGTCGGAGGTGGTGGAGACGACCGCACCGGCCGCCCAGTAGACGGAGGGGTTGAACCGGGTGAGGTCCGTCGGCGCGGCGGAGGGCCCCGCCAGCCACTCGTAACCGTGCAGCTGAGGGCCGGGCAGCTGGTCGGAGCTGGGGAAAGAGGTGCCCCTCAGGTGCAGGGGGCGCAGGATCCGCCCGGTGATCTCCTCGCCGAGGGTGTGTCCGGTGGTGTGCTCGACCAGCAGCCCGAGGACCATGTAGTTGGTGTTGGAGTAGTCCCAGTCGGTACCGGGGGCGAACTTCGGGCCGTGCTGCACGGCCATGCCGATCAGCTGCTGTGGGGTGTACGTGGTGTGCTGGGCGGCCTGCACGACGCCGGGCTGGTCCAGCATCAGCTTCATGAAGTCGGCGAGCCCACTGGTGTGGTTCAGCAGCTGCCGCACCGTGATGTGGTCACCGTTCGGCAGCAGGCCGGGCAGGTGGCTCTCGATGGGGTCGTCCAGGCCGAGCCGGCCCTCGGCCACCAGCTGGAGCACCACGGTGGAGGTGAAGCTCTTGGTCACACTGCCGGCACGGAACCGGTCCTCCGCCCGCGGCCGCTGCTTGTCGACCAGGTCGGCGTAGCCGCTGACACCCCGCCAGGTGTTGCCGTGCTCGTCCCGCACCTCCGCGATCGCGCCGGGCGCCCCGCCGGCCACCACGGCGTCGAGCGCACGCTGCAGGGCGGCCCGGTCGGTGGAACGGCTCCCGGCCACCACGGTGGAGGCGTCGAGCGGTGCGGCCATGGCCGGCGAGGCGGTCGGGACGAGGACGGCGGCGGCGACGAGCGCCGCGAGCGCGACGGACTTGCGATACATGGGATCCCCCGTGGTCATTTGCTGATGCGACATCAAACTAGGCCCACGGAAGCCGCTCGACAGTCGCGACCTGGGGTGATTCCGACCCCGGCTCCTCCCTGATGTCCGGTCGGCCGACGGCTCAGGGACATCCCTGACACGAAGCCCCGAACGCAGGGGTCGGCGAGGGGGTCGGCGCGGTCCACCGGAGTCGGTGGTTCAGCCGCAGAGCCTGCGTTCGACGTCCTGGGCCAGGTCTCACGGACGAGCCAGGCGGCAGCAAATTAGCGAGAGGCTGGCTGCGTGTTCTCCGGCACGCTGCCCGCACCGGCCAGGGCGCGGCTGGCCACGTCCGCTGGTACTGACTGAGTAGACCGCCGTCCCCATGGGGCAAACGAGACCACCCGGGTGGGGAATTCCGGCAGGGCATCCTACGAAGGCCACTCGGCCAGAGTGAGGCGGGCACCCGGATCGAGGCCGCTCTCCACCAAGTGCAGCCGCCGGACGAGTACCTCCAGAACCGTCTGCAACGACACTTTCTCCTGCGACGTCAGCGTCACCTACCGTCAGTGAACAGGGAAGGACTACGAATGGACCCCACCGCGCGCCCTCCGGGCGGTCACGACGCCGAGGACATCGCGAGCGCGAAGGAGCGAGGCTGGCGCGATCTGGCGCCTATCGACGGCGCCTACCAGGCGGGCGAGATCACGGTCGCCGAGTGGCACTCCGCTGTCCTGGACGTCATCGAACCGGCCTACCTCAACGGCGACAATCCGCGGGCCCAGTCCGGCCACAGTGGCGACGAGACCCGGTGGCGAGAAGCCCGCGGCCTGCTCGTCGACCTGCTCCCGCCCCACGGCGGGACGTTCCTTGACGTCGGATGCGCCAACGGACACCTGATGGAGAGCCTGACCAACTGGGCGGCTGAGGTAGGGATCACCATCGAGCCCTACGGAGTGGAGATTTCCACTGCCCTCGCCGACCTCGCCCGATCCCGCTGCCCGCAGTGGGCGCATCGGATCTGGATTGCCAACGCGATGGGCTGGAAGCCTCCACATCGCTTCAACGCCGTCCGCACCGGCCTGGATTACGTGCCGACGGACCTGCGTGGAGCGTACGTGGCCCATTTGCTGGACTATGTCGTCGCCCCGGGTGGCCGACTGATCATCGGGGTCCACAACGAGGAACGAGACCAGACCACAACACAGGACCTGCTTCAATCCTTCGGCTACACACCGGCTGGTACTGCTACGGCAGACCACCGGCACCCCGAGATCCAGTACAAGGGTCTCTGGCTGGCCAACGCTTGAGTAAGCGCCTCGTCGTTGGCACCGGGGCACGTGCCTCCCCGGTGCCCTGATGGGCAGCGCGCTTGCCTCAGCAGGCCGACACCGTCGGCGAAGCGCCAGCCATCGCGAGCAGCTCTGGCCGGAGGCCAGAGCATGGCCCATGTCGGCGTCGAACTCGACGGCGTTTGGTTTTTCAGCTGGTCGTCCGTTGCCCGAGCAGGCGTCCCTGTTCCTGCTTCAGGCCGGCGAACCCGCGCCGCGCGTATGCGGCTATCTCTTCGCTGGGGAAGGCCACTACGGAGAGGTGCTCGTTGTAGCTCCCCTGATCCCAACGGGCGGCTGTGATCTCGTAGCCGGACACGTGTGCGCACAGCTGAAGCAGAATGGGTGGCATCTCTGACTCGCTCAGGAGGTCAGCGTGCTTGATGACGAGGTCACGCATGGCCTGGATGTTTGGGAGGAAGACAGTCCTGACCCACAGGCGCCACTCGGCGAGCTCTTCCTCGGACGGTGGTGTCTCATGCACGAAGGGTGACGTGCCGTCAGGACGAGCATTGCGTTCCATGAACGCGCTGAAAATGCGGCTATTGGCCTCGGTGAGAGCGAACAGCGGTCCGTAGAAGTCACTGAGCTGTCGATTCAAACGGGCGAGGCGTTCTTGGCGCTGCGACAGACGCAACCCGTTGAGATAGGTAGCTGCATAACCGACGAACGCCAGCGCGATGGTGACGACCACTGTGATCATGATGGGCGATGCTAGTAAGCGTCGCGCCCCTTCGTCAGCTGGCGGCAGCAGATAAGGATCGCCGCGATCCCGGCGAAGGCGAGGAAGTGCTCGGCTTTGCGTTCGTAGCGGCGGTGAAGGCGTCGGCAGCCAGCGAGCCAGGACACTGCCCTTTCGACGACCCAGCGGTGGCGACCGAGCCGCTGTGAGGACTCAATTCCTCGGCGGGCGATGCGGTGGCGGATCCCGCGTTCGCGGAGCCATTGCCGCAGGTGATCGTAGTCGTATCCCTCAACCTGATCGAGTCGACCTTCGCCACCGTCCGGCTCCGCACGAAAGTCACCAAGGGCGCCGGCTCTCGCGCCGCCGGCCTGGCGATGGTGTTCAAGCTCGTCGAGTCGGCCCAGGTCCGTTGGCGGGCCGTCAACGGCGCCCACCTCGTCCCGCTCGTCGCGCGGGAGCCCGCTTCGAGCGCGGAGCCCTGATGGAGCCTGACCGAGCGGCGGCATAACTGCCACGATGCGCGGAAATCGGTGGTCTCTCCAACGCCGGCCAGGCGATACTGGTCCGCCATGACGAGCGATGAATACTCGGCCGGTCCGGCGTTGCGCCGAGTTCTGGCCAAGGCGGGCGGACCGGAACTGCTGGACCTGCTGGCCAAGGGGCTGACCGGGACGGATCTGACCACGCTGCTCCTGGAAGTCTTCCGACGCCGCGCCGATCGGCTCACCCCGGCCGAGGTGATGCGGCGCTATCGCACCGACCGGTTCGTGAC
>NZ_JBHVVI010000160.1:0-16993 GCF_042883685.1 Kitasatospora sp. NPDC058190 | reverse complement strand
CCTCGGGGGCGGAGACGCCCCGCCCCCGAGGCGCCCCGCCCCTACAGCGTGCTGCGCTCCACCCGCCGCCGCTTGATGGTGCGGAAGCGGCGGGCGACCTGACGGGCCAGGTCGGCGGCGCCGACGAGCCCGGCCTCGTTGCCCAGCGCGGCGTGGACGATGGTGGCCTCGGGGCGGAAGCCGCGGCCGGTGAGGGTGCGGCGGAAGGTGTCGCGGGCCGGCCCGATGAGGAGGTCGCCGGCCTCGGAGACGCCTCCGCCGATGACGAAGCGGCCCGGGTCCAGGGCGGCGGCGAGGTTGGCGATGCCCACGCCCAGCCAGGTGCCGACCTCGTAGAGCAGCTCGGTCGCGGTCGGGTCGCCGTCCTGGGCGGCCTCCGTGACCAACGGCCCGGTGATGCCCTCGACCGTGCCGCCCGCCCGGGCGAGCAGCGGCTGCACCACCGGGGACTCCTCGGCGACCAGCTCACGGGCGTCCCGTACCAGCGCGTTGCCGGAGGAGTACTGCTCCCAGCAGCCCCTATTGCCGCACGGGCAGCGGTGGCCGCCGGGCACCACCTGCATGTGCCCGAACTCGCCCGCCAGGCCGAACTTGCCCCGGTCGACGTAGCCGTCCCGGACGACCGCGCCGCCGATGCCGGTGCCCAGGGTGAGCATCACCATGTGGTCCTCGCCGCGCCCCGCGCCGAAGCGCCACTCGGCCCAGGCGGCCGCGTTGGCGTCGTTCTCCACGATCACCGGGAAGCGCAGCCGCTCGCTGAGCACCTGCTGGAGCGGCTCGTTGCGCCAGTTGAGGTGCGGGGCGAAGAGCACCCGGGAGCGGTCGGCGTCGACCCAGCCGGCCGCGCCGATGCCGACCGCGTGGACGTCGTGCCGGTCGGCGAGCTGCAGCACCAGCTCGACGATGACGTCCTCGACGACCTTGGGGCTCTTGCTCTTGTGGGGAGTGTCGGTGCGCAGCTTCTCCAGCACCTTGCCCTCACCGTCGACGACTCCCGCGACGACCTTGGTGCCACCGATGTCGACGCCGATGGTGGGCAGCCGCAGTATGCCCGCGGGCAGGGCGCGGCGCCGGCGCTCGGCGCGCGGGCCGAGGCCGAGCAGGGTGGGCAGGACGGCCGGCCGGGTGCTGCCTTGGGGGCTGGTCACGGCTGCGGACGCTCCTCACGGGAATCTCGGGGGTCACTGGAATCGCGGGGATCGGGGCCGATGCGGGGCTCGGCGGAACCCGGCCGGGCCAGCTCGTGCGAGAGCTCGGCGAGGTCGGAGCCGCCCGCCATCTCGGTGGTGAGCTGCTCCAGGCCGATCTCGGCACGCGGGTGGCTGCCGGCCATCCGCCCTCGCTTGAGCAGGGTGAAGTGGTCCCCGACCAGGTGGGCGTGGTGCGGGTTGTGGGTGATCAGGACGACCCCGAGCCCGGCGTCGCGGGCCGCGGTGACGTACTTGAGCACCACCCCGGACTGCTTGACGCCGAGCGCCGCGGTCGGCTCGTCCAGGATGAGCACCTTGGCGCCGAAGTGCACGGCACGGGCGATCGCCACGCACTGGCGCTGGCCCCCGGAGAGGGTGCCGATCGGCCGGTCGACGTCGTGCAGGTCGATGCCCATCCTGGCGAGCGCCTCGCGGGTGGTGGCCCGCATGCCGTCGGCGTCCAGCCGCAGGCCGCCCCAGCGGCGCATGCCCCGCTCGGAGCCGAGGAAGAAGTTGCGCCAGACCGGCATCAGCGGGACGACCGCGAGGTCCTGGTAGACGGTGGCGATGCCGCGGTCCAGGGCCTGGCGCGGGGAGTCGAGGCGGACCTCCTCACCGCCGACGGTGTAGCGGCCCTCGTCGTGCTGGTGCAGCCCGGCGATGATCTTGATCAGGGTGGACTTGCCGGCCCCGTTGTCGCCCAGCACGCAGCTGATCTCGCCGGCCCGCAGGGTCAGCGAGACGTCCCGCAGCGCCCGGACCGTCCCGTAGGTCTTGCCGACGCCTTCCAGAGACAGCAGCTCGGTACTCATCGCGGCCCCCGTTCCGCCCGGCGCTTGACGTAGGCGTTGAGCAGCGCGGCCAGCAGCAGCATCGCGCCGAGGAAGAACTTGAACCAGTCCGGGTTCCACTGGGCGTAGATGATCCCCTTGCTGGCCATCCCGAAGATCAGCGCGCCGAGCGCGGAGCCGACCACCGAGCCGTAGCCGCCGGTGATCAGGCAGCCGCCGATGACCGCCGCGACGATGTAGATCAGCTCGTTGCCGACGCCCTCGCCGGACTGCACGGTGTCGAAGGAGAACAGCAGGTGCTGCCCGAGCACCCAGGCACCGAAGCCGACGCCCAGGTAGAGCACCGTCTTGGTCCGGGCCACCGGCACGCCGACCGCGCGGGCGGCGGCCGCGTCGCCGCCGACGGCGAAGATCCAGTTGCCGAAGCGGGTGCGCAGCAGCACCCAGCTGCCGACCGCGAGCAGGCCGAGCCACCACCAGACGGTGGCCTTGACGGTCAGTCCGCCGACGGTGACCTCGGAGGCGAACAGCCAGCGGCAGGACTCGAAGCCCTGCATGTCCGCGATCGACTTGGTGGAGACCGTTCCGGAGATCGCCTTGGTGACGCCCAGGTTGGCGCCGGTCAGCATCAGGAAGGTGCCCAGGGTGACGATGAAGCTGGGCAGCTTGGTGCGGCCGAGCATCCAGCCGTTGAACCAGCCGATCGCCAGCGTGGTCGCCAGCGAGACCAGGACGCCGACCCAGGTGACCGCGGTGAACTGGTACGAGACCATCGAGGAGGTCAGCGCGGCGGTGGTGACCAGGACGCCGGCCGACAGGTCGAACTCGCCGCCGATCATCAGCAGCGAGACCGGTACGGCCATGATCCCGATGGTGGACGCCGCGTAGAGCACGGTGCCGAGCGAGGAGACCCGCAGGAAGGGCTCGGCGGTGGTGGCGAAGACCGCGAACACCGCGACGGCGGCGATCAGCGAGCCGAGCTCCGGGCGGGCGAGGATCCGTCGCAGGGCCGCCGGGCGGTCCTGGAGCAGGCCGTCCTGGGCGAGGAGGTCGGGGGTGCTCACCTGGTCCCCCTCGCGACGTACTCGGCGAGCGCGTCGGCGTTGTCCTTGGTCAGGATCTGCGGGCCGGTCGCGACGGGCTTGCCACCGCCGAGCATGTCCAGGTTGGACTTGTACAGCCAGAGCAGGTCGACGCCCTCGTAGCCCTGGAGGTAGGGCTGCTGGTCGACGGCGAAGCCGACGCTGCCGGACTTGAGGCCGGCCACCACCTGCTGGCCGAGGTCGAAGGTGTCCAGCTCGACGTTCCGGTGGGTGTCCTGGACGGCCTGCAGCCCGGTGGCGGCCATCGGGCCGGAGAGGGTGAGCACGGTGTCGATGCCCGGGTCGGACTGCAGCTTGGCGGAGATCGCGGCGCGGGCGTCGGGCATGTCGACGCCGTTGACGTAGAGCACCTGGAAGGCGGCGCCGGCCTTGGACTGGGCGCCGGCGCAGCGCTGCTCCTGACCGACGTTGCCCTGCTCGTGGATCACGCACAGCACGTTCTTGCGGCCGCGGGAGGCCAGCTCCGCGCCGGCCGCCTGGCCGGCCGTGGTCTCGTCCTGGCCGATGTGGGTGAGCGCTCCGAACTTGGCGGAGAACTCCTGGCCGGAGTTGATGGTGATCACGGGGATGCCGGCCGCCTTGGCCTTGCCGAGGACGTCGGCCATGGCGTCGCCCTTGGCGAGGGTGACCAGCAGGCCGTCGACCTTCTGGTCGATGGCGGCCTGGACGAGCTGGACCTGGTTCTGGGTCTGCGCGTCGTTGGAGTACAGGAAGGTGATGTTGTCCTTGGCGGCGGCCTGCTCGGCGCCCTTGCGCACGCTGTCCCAGAAGGCGTCGCCGGCGCCGGCGTGGGTCACCATGGCGACCTTCCACCGCGGGGTGGTGACGGCGCTGCCGCCGGCGGCCGCGGCCTTGGCGCGGGCCTCCTCGGCGCGTCTGCCTCCGGTACTGCTGCAACCGGCCGCGGTGACCGCGAGGGCCAGGACGGCGCACACGGGCCAGAAGCGGCGGGACGGGCGAAAGCGGGTTGTGCTCATCCCCATAGTCTCTCTGGCCCGGCTGCGGGCGATCGCACCGCCTCGCCCAGCGGCGCGTACCGCGCGGGAGGTAAGGTGCCCCGGGGGACCTTCCTGGTAGTTCGCTGAACATCTGGTCCGGACCACGGCCGTCCGGGTGGCAGACTAGGCGCCGATCCGAAGCTGGGGCATCACCACAACGTGATGTTCCTCTCAGGTTCCGCACAGATTCGGACGGCAACCGATCACCGGTTCTCAGCCGTCTGATGCCATTGACGTGCGTCCGGGCGAGTGGGGCCCGGGCGGCGAGCGACCCGGATACGAGAACTTGATGGAACTGACAGGTACGCCATTCTTCATCCTCACCGTCATCCTTGTGCCGGTCTCCATCACAGTGGCGTTGCTGTTCTGGGGGAAGGTGCGCGGCCCCCATCCGGTGCGGGTCCTCTCCCGGATCGTCATGATCATGTTCTGTCAGGTCACGGCCGTGCTGATGGTCTTCGTGATGGTCAACAACGCCAACCTGATCTACGGCAACTGGGACGACCTGCTCGGCACCGGTGACCACGTCCGCGCGGTGCCCTCGGTGCCGCCGGCGGACCCGGCCGGGGGCAACGCCCAGAACGGCCAGTCCGGCGACGCCGGCAAGCAGCCCCCGAAGGTGCTGCAGAAGTTCGGCGGCGTGAACGACCCGGCGGTGCCCGGCGACGTCCAGAAGACCGACCTCAAGGGCCAGGTCTCCGGTGTCGACGGCGAGGTGCTGGTCTGGCTGCCGCCGCAGTACAACGATCCGGCGTTCAAGGACAAGAAGTTCCCGGTGGTCGAGCTGATCCCGGGATACCCCGGCTCCTCCTCCACCTGGTACGGCACCCTCAAGGTGTCCGAGCAGCTCAAGCCGCTGATGCAGCAGGGCAAGATCGCGCCGTTCATCCTGGTCTCGCCGCGCACGCTGCTGCTGGGCAGCCACCAGGACGCGGGCTGCACCGACATCCCCGGCAAGATCAACGCCGACGCCTGGATCACCCGTGACGTCCCGCAGATGGTGATGGACAACTTCCGCGCCGACCCGTCCGCGGACCGCTGGGCGATCGCCGGCTACTCGGCCGGCGCCCACTGCGCCGCCAAGCTCTCGCTGGCCCACCCGAACCGCTACCGCGCCGGCATCGCGATGTCCGGCTACAACGACCCGGCGAGCGAGCCGGACTCGCTGGTCGGCAAGGACGCGAAGCTGCGCGAGGCCAACAACCCGGTCAACATCCTCAAGACCGCCCAGCAGCCGCCGAAGGTCGCCCTGCTGGTCAGCGGCGCCAAGGGCGACGGCTACGAGGACGGCCAGGCGATCGCCGCCGTGGCCAAGGACCCGACCAAGGTCCAGGTCGAGGAGAGCACCGGCCCGCACACCACCGACATGTGGAAGAAGATGGTCCCCAGCGCCTTCGAGTGGCTGACCACGATCATCCCGGCGCAGTAGCCGACCGCCGGCACAGCCGGGGGCCCGCCGCGAACGTTTCGCGGCGGGCCCTCGGCGTTCTCCCGGGCCGGGTGCCGTCAGGCCAGCTCCAGCGCCAGGTAGAAGTCCACCCGGTCCTCCAGCCGGGAGAGGTCCCGCCCGGTCAACTCCTCGATCCGGCCGATCCGGTAGCGCAGGGTGTTGACGTGGACGTGCAGCTGCCCGGCGCAGCGGGTCCAGGAGCCGTCCGAGCGCAGGAAGGCCTCCAGGGTGCGCACCAGGTCCGCCTGGTGCTCGAGGTCGTACGCGATCACCTTGTCCAGCAGCCGGCTGCGGAAGGCGCGGCGGACCTCGTCCGGGACGGCGGCCAGCAGCAGCACGTGCGAGGCCAGTTCCTCGGGACCGGCCACGCAGACCCGGCCGACCCGGGCGGCGGCGATCCGGCGGGCGTGCCGGGCCTCCTCCAGGGCCCCGCGCAGGCCGCCGGCCTCGGAGGCGGGGGCGGAGACGCCGAGGGTGATCCGCCCCTCCGAGCCGAGTCCGGCCTCCAGCGGGGCGAGCAGGTCGCGCAGGGTGTCGGCGGGCACCGGGCTGTCCAGAGCGGGCAGCACCACCACGGCGCCGTTGCCCGACCCGGCGACCAGCGCGCGGTCGGTGGTGCCGCCGAGCGCCTCCTCCAGGACGGCCCGCACCATGCCGTCCGGCAGGCCGGTGCCCTCGGCGCTGAGCACCAGCCAGGAGTCCTCCTGGGACTGGGACTTGGGCTCGGGGCTCTCGTAGCGGGCGGCCATCGCCGAGGAGGCGTACAGGGTGCGGCTGATCTCCGCCGGGTCGGCGTCGCGGCGCAGCAGGGCGAGCAGTTCGTCGGCCAGGCGGCGGCGCAGTCGGCGGCCCTCGTCCCGGCGGTGGCGTTCGGCGGCGACCAGCCGGGCCAGGTTGTCGGCGAGCTGCTGGCGCTTGGTGGTCCACTCGGTGACGTCGCCGGCGATTGCGAGCAGCCAGTCGGCCAGCAGCGAACCGGCCTGTGGCGCCTCGTGCTCGGCGGAGGCCGCGGCGGGCAGCAGCGAGTAGGCGCCGCCGGCCAGTCGGGCCCGGTGCGGGGGGCGGCGGCGCTGGCGCTGGGCGGCGAGGTGGGCGCGGACCAGCTGGTCGCGGTCCTCGGCGGTGAGCCGGTCGGCGGGGCCGGCGATCACCGCGCCGGTCGGGGTGAGCACCCAGCAGTCCAGGTCGAGGTCACCGCCGAGCAGGTCCAGCACGGCGTCCAGCCCGCCGCCGCCGGCCGCCGAGACCAGCAGCCGGTGCCGGTCGACCAGGGCGGCGAGGTCGGCGGCGCGGTCGGCGGAGACCTGACGGCCGATGAACTCGGTGACGGTGCCGAAGGCGATGTCGTCGGGGACGGCCAGCAGCGGCATCCGGTGCCGGCGGCAGGCCTCGACCAGGTCCTCGGGCACCGGGCCGACCTCGGCCTCGCCGGCCGCCAGGGCGACCGCGCCGCCGGCCGCGATGGTCCGGACGAAGCGCTCGGAGTCGGCCGGGCCGCCGCGCCAGAGCATCCCGGTGAGCACCAGCTCGCCGCCGTGCAGGTAGCGGCCGGGGTCGTGCAGGTCCGTGGTCATCACACCGCTGACCTGCCGGTCCAGCTCCTCCTCGGCCGCGAGCAGGCGCAGTCGCGGGGCGCCGGGGGCGAGCAGGTCACGGACACGCATCCGCGGACTCCTTACGGGGGCTGGACCAGAAGGCTGGAACAGGGGCTGGAACAGGGGGCTGGAACAGGGCTGGAACGGCGGCTGGGACGGGGATCAGGGGGGGCTGATCGGGGGGAAGCGTTGGTCGGACGTCCGGTCCGGGGGTGACAGTGTGCCCGAACATCAGTGCTCGGCGTTACGTACCAGCGGGTCGCCGGGTCACGAGCCCGTAGACCGTCCGTCACGGCCGGATTACGGTCGTAGGTAGCACTCGGCGAACACCTGGGCTGCGGGATTGTCTCCCTTAGAGGAACGTACAGGATGCCGGGCGGGACCACAGCCGGGGCTTCATGCCATCGGTGACTGCCAGTGGCCCCCGTCACAGGAGTTCACTGGGCGGCACGCCACCGGACACCCGGTCGGCGAAGACTTGAGGAGACACCCGCATGGAGTTCCTTCGGCCCGCCACCTGGGACGAGGCTCTCGCGGCGAAGGCTGAGTACCCGACCGCGCTGCCCATCGCGGGTGGCACGGACGTCATGGTCGAGCTGAACTTCGACGTGCACCGGCCATCCGCGATTCTCGACCTGAACCGCGTCACCGAGCTCACCGAATGGACGAACGACGGCGACGTCGTCCGGCTCGGCGCCTCCGTCCCGTACGCCCGGATCATCGCGGAGCTGTCCGGGCCGCTGCCCGGGCTCGCGCTGGCGGCCCACACCGTCGGCTCGCCGCAGATCCGCAACCGCGGCGGCGTCGGCGGCAACCTGGGCGCGGCCTCCCCGGCCGGCGACTCCCACCCGGCGCTGCTGGCAGCCGGGCGGGACGTGTTCGTCGAGGCGGCCTCGGTGCGCGGCACCCGGTTGATCCCGATCGACGAGTTCTACGTCGGCGTCAAGCGCAACTGCCTGGAGGCGGACGAGCTGATCCGGGCCGTGCACATCCCGGTCGCGGACGGCCCGCAGCAGTTCTCGAAGATCGGCACCCGCAACGCCATGGTGATCGCGGTCTGCGCGTTCGGCTTCGCCCTGCACCCCAGGAACGGAACCGTCGGCACCGGTATCGGTTCGGCTGCCCCCACGCCGCGCCGCGCCGTCGAGGCCGAGGAGTACCTGCAGGGCGTGCTCGCAGAGCGCGGACTCTGGCAGTCCGGCGAGCTGCTGGGCACCGAGGTGATCCAGCGCTTCGGCGAGCTGGTGAAGGCCGCCGCCTCCCCCATCGACGACGTCCGGGGCACCGCCGACTACCGGCGGCACGCGCTGGCCGTGATGGCCCGCCGCACCCTCACGTGGTGTTGGAACGACTACAGCAAGCAGATCAGGAGCGCGGCATGAGGGTCACGTTCACCGCCAACGGCAAGCCGGTCGAGGCCGACGACGTGTGGGAGGGCGAGAGCCTGCTCTACGTGCTGCGCGAGCGCGTCGGCCTGCCGGGCTCGAAGAACGCCTGTGAGCAGGGCGAGTGCGGCTCGTGCACCGTCTACCTGGACGGCGTGCCGGTCTGCTCCTGCCTGGTCGCGGCCGGCCAGGTGCAGGACCGCGAGGTGCGCACGGTCGAGGGTCTGGCCGAGGAGGACGGCGAACTGGGCCTGGTCCAGCAGGCGTTCATCGACGCCGGCGCGGTCCAGTGCGGCTTCTGCACCCCGGGGCTGCTGGTGCAGACCGACGCGCTGCTGGAGCGCGACGCGCAGCCGAGCGACAACGACATCCGCGAGGCGCTGTCGGGCAACCTGTGCCGCTGCACCGGCTACGAGAAGATCATGGACGCGGTGCGGCTCGCCTCCGCCCGCAAGTGCGCCGGTGAGGGGGCCTCGGCATGAACACCAGGACCATCCAGGGCCAGAAGAACCTGCAGAACATCAACCAGGCGTCCAAGGACGGCATCGGCGGCTCGCCGCTGCGCCCGGACGGCAACCTGAAGGTCAAGGGCGAGTTCGCGTACTCGTCGGACCTGTGGCACGAGGACATGCTGTGGGGTATGGCGCTGCGCTCGCCGCACCCCCGGGCGAACATCCTCTCGGTGGACATCTCCGAGGCGCTCAAGGTGCCCGGCGTCTACGCGGTGCTGACCCACGAGGACATCCCCGGCTCCAAGTACTACGGCCTGGAGATCCAGGACCAGCCGGCCCTGGCCATCGACAAGATCCGGTACCACGGCGAGGCGATCGCGCTGGTCGCCGCCGACCATCCGGAGACGGCCCGCCGCGCGGTGAAGAAGATCAAGGTCGAGTACGAGGTGCTCACCCCGATCGTCACCGAGGAGCAGTGCCTGGACCCGGAGACCCACGGGTACGTGCACGAGCCGCACGAGTACAAGTCGCACGCGTACGGCAACATCTGCCACGAGCAGAAGCTGGTCTCCGGCCTCGGCGTGACCGACGAGGTGCGGGCGATGGCGGACGTCATCGTCAGCGGCGACTACGAGGTCGGCATGCAGGACCAGGCCTTCCTCGGCCCCGAGTCCGGCCTCGCGGTGCCCGCCGAGGACGGCGGCATCGACCTCTACATCGCCACCCAGTGGCTGCACGTGGACCGCGAGCAGATGGCCCCGGTGCTGGACCTCCCGGAGGAGAAGGTCCGGCTCACCCTGGCCGGCGTCGGCGGCGCCTTCGGCGGCCGCGAGGACATCTCGATGCAGATCCACGCCTGCCTGCTGGCCCAGCACACCAACAAGCCCGTCAAGATCGTCTACTCCCGGGACGAGTCGTTCTACGGCCACGTCCACCGCCACCCGGCTCGGATGCACTACGAGCACGGCGCGACCCGGGACGGCAAGCTGGTCTTCGCCGACTGCCGGATCGTGCTGGACGGCGGCGCGTACGCCTCCGCCTCCCCCGCCGTGGTCGGCAACGCGGCCTCGCTGGGACACGGCCCGTACGTGATCCCGAACGTCGGGATGCACGCCATCGCGCTCTACAGCAACAACCCGTCCTGCGGGGCGATGCGCGGCTTCGGCGCGGTGCAGGCGGCGTTCGGCTACGAGTCGCAGATGGACAAGCTGGCGGCCGAACTCGGCATGGACCCGGTGGAGCTGCGGCAGCTGAACGCGATGTCGGAGGGCGACTTCATGCCCACCGGCCAGCAGATCGACTCGCCCGCGCCGGTGGCCGAACTGCTGCGCCGCGCCAAGGAGATGCCGCTGCCGCCGCCGCTGGACACCGCGCACCTGGACGTCCGCGCGCTGCCCGGCGCGCTGTCCAACACCTCGCACGGCGAGGGCATCGTGCGCGGCGTCGGCTACTCGGTCGGCATCAAGAACGTCGGCTTCTCCGAGGGCTTCGACGACTACTCCACCGCCCGGGTGCGCCTGGAGGTGATCGGCGGTGAGCCGGTCGCCATGGTGCACACCGCGATGGCCGAGGTCGGCCAGGGCGGCGTCACCGTGCACGCCCAGATCGCCCGCACCGAGCTGGGCGTCGAGCAGGTCACCATCCACCCGGCCAACACCGAGGTGGGGTCGGCCGGTTCGACCTCCGCGTCGCGCCAGACCTACATGACCGGCGGCGCGGTGAAGCTGGCCGCCGAGGCCGTCCGGCGGGAGCTGGTCGAGAAGGGCCGCCGGCGCTACGGCTGGACCCACAAGGACATCACGCTGGCCGGCGGCAAGGTCGTCTCGGAGAGCGCCGGTGTGCTGGTCTCCATGGTGGACCTGCTCGGCGACGAGGCCATCGACCTCACCCGCGAGCACCACCACCGGCCCACCCAGGCCTTCGACAAGGAGACCGGCCAGGGCTTCGGCCACGTCCAGTACACCTTCTGCGCCAACCGCGCGGTGGTGGACGTGGACGTGGAGCTGGGCCTGGTCAAGGTGGTCGAGCTGACCGCCGTCCAGGACGTCGGCAAGGCGCTCAACCCGCTCTCCGTGGTCGGCCAGATCCAGGGCGGCTGCACCCAGGCGCTCGGGCTCGCGGTGATGGAGGAGATCATCGTCCGGGACGGCAAGGTGCGCAACGCCTCCTTCACCGACTACCTGATCCCCACCATCCTGGACACTCCCCCGATCCCGGTGGACGTCCTCGAACTTCCCGACCCGCACGCCCCGTACGGGCTGCGCGGCGTCGGCGAGGCGCCGACCGTGTCGGCGACGCCCTCGATCGTGGCGGCCATCCGCAACGCCACGGGCCTGGCACTCAACCGGATCCCGGTCCGCCCCGAGCACCTGACCACCGAACAGCCCGGCTGATCCCGGCAGTTCGACCTCCGGGAGCACGACCCCCGGAGGGCTCCGGATGCCTCCGCAGCCCTCCGGACGTACGGACCTCCCCGGGGCGGTGACGCGTCTTCCCCACCGCCCCGGGGGCCTCCCCCACCCGCTGCCCTGCCCACGCCGGGGTTCCGCAGTGGTGCGCACCACCCTCATCTGCACCGCTGGCACTCCCCGACGAGTGCCCCCCCACAGTGAGTCGATACCGTCCCCCTGTGCCAACTTCGTTGACTGGCAGTCAGGTCGGCTCGCCCACCCCAACCCCCTTTGACACTTGGGAGTGGACATGACCAGGATCCCCACGGAGCCCGGCACCACCGAAGCAGACAGACCCGCCGAGGACGAGCCCCACCCCTCGTCCCCGGCGCCACGCCCGAACGGCGCGCTCGACGCGTACTTCAAGATCTCGGCCCGCGGCTCGACCCTCGCCAACGAACTGCGCGGCGGTCTGACCACGTTCATGGCGATGGCGTACATCATCCTGCTCAACCCGCTGATCCTCAGCGGCGCGGACGTCAACGGCGTCAAGCTCGACCACGCCGCGCTGACCACCGCCACCGCGCTCGCGGCCGCCGTCACCACCCTCCTGATGGGCCTGGTCGGCAACGTGCCGCTGGCCCTGGCGGCAGGGCTCTCCGTCTCGGGCGCGGTCTCCGCGCTCGTCGTCCCCCACACCACCTGGTCGCAGGCCATGGGCCTGTGCGTGATCTACGGGCTGCTCATCGTGCTGCTGGTGGTCTCCGGGCTGCGCGAGAAGATCATGAACGGCATCCCGCTGCCGCTCAAGCACGCGATCACCATCGGCATCGGCCTGTTCGTCACGATCATCGGCCTCTACAAGGCCGGCTTCATGCACACCGGCGGCCCCACCCCGCTCTCGCTCGGCCCGGCCGGCGAGCTGACCGGCTGGCCGGTGCTGATTTTCTGCGCCACCCTGCTGGCCGTCTTCGTCCTGATGGCGCGCGGCATCCGGGGCGCGATCCTGATCGGCATCGCCGGCGGCACCGTGCTCGCGATGATCGTCAACAAGGTCGCCCACGTGCCGGCCTCGGCCTGGAAGAACTCCGTCCCGGTGTGGCCAGGCAGCCCGGTCTCCGCGCCCGACTTCAGCCTGTTCGGCCACGTCGACCTGTTCGGTGCCTTCGGCAGCCACGGCATGGGCGCGATCAGCGCCTCGGTCGCGGTGTTCACCCTCGTCCTGGCCGGCTTCTTCGACGCGATGGCCACCATCATCGGCGTCGGCACCGAGGCCGGACTGGCCGACAAGCAGGGCCGGATGCCCGGCCTGTCCAAGGCGCTGTTCATCGACGGCGCCGGCGGCGCGGTCGGCGGCCTGGCGGGCGCGTCCGGCCAGACGGTCTTCGTCGAGTCCGCGACCGGGGTGGGCGACGGCGCCCGGACCGGCCTCGCCTCCACCGTCACCGGCGGACTGTTCGCCCTGATGCTGTTCTTCTCGCCGCTGGCCGGCATCGTCCCGGTCGAGGTCGCCTCCGCCGCCCTGGTGGTGATCGGCTCGATGATGATGAGCCAGGCCCGGCACATCGACTGGTCCGACCGCGAGGTCGCCATCCCGGCCTTCCTGACCTGCGTGCTGATGCCGTTCACGTACAGCATCACCGCGGGCGTCGCGGCCGGCGTCATCTCGTACTCGGTCATCAAGGCCGGCCAGGGCAAATGGCGCGAGCCCGGGCTGCTGATGTGGATCCTCACCGCGGTCTTCGTGCTCTACTTCGCGCTCACTCCGATCAAGTCCTGGCTGGGCGTGCACTAGGCACCCCGGTGCACCGGGTATCCCGGTGCACACCACCGCCGCCGTACGGGATCGTTTCCCGTACGGCGGCTCTCCCGCTACTGTCGAAACCGTGTAAGGAGCCTCAGACATGCAGGACATCGCCGAGCAGCTGCAGGCCTGGCACGCGTCCGGGCGCTCCTTCGCCGTGGCCACCGTGGTCGGCGTCTCCGGCAGTGCCCCGCGCGACCCCGGGGCGGCACTGGCCGTGGACGCGGCCGGGGAGGCGGTCGGCAGCGTCTCCGGCGGGTGCGTCGAGGGCGCGGTGTACGAGCTGTGCCAGGCCGCGATCGAGAGCGGCGAGCCGGTGCTGGAGCGCTTCGGCTACAGCGATGAGGACGCCTTCGCGGTCGGGCTGACCTGCGGCGGGATACTCGACGTGTTCGTCCAGCCGGTCGTGCCGGGGGCGGACCCCGGAATGGACGCGGGCCTCGCGTTCATCGCCGCCGGGACCCCGGTCGCGCTCGCCCGGGTGATCTCCGGACCGGCCGGACTGCTCGGCGCCACCCTCGCGGTCACCGCTGACGGCGTCCGCGGGGCGCTCTCGGTGGGGCCGTCCACCGTCGGCGCGCTGGAGCGGGCGCTCATCACCGAGGCCCGGGCGATGCTGGACGCCGGACGGACCGGCCGGATCGTGCTCGGCCTGGACGGGCGGCCCTGCGACGAGCACGAGCAGGGGGCCGTCACCTGCTTCGTCGAGTCCTACGTGCCCGCGCCCCGCATGCTGGTCTTCGGCGCGATCGACTTCGCCGCCGCCGTGGTGCGGATCGGCAAGTTCCTCGGCTACCACGTCACGGTCTGCGACGCCCGGCCCGTCTTCGCCACCACGCGCCGCTTCCCCGAGGCGGACGAGGTGGTGGTCGACTGGCCGCACCGCTACCTCGACTCCCAGCTCGGCCGGATCGACGGGCGCACCGTACTGTGCGTGCTCACCCACGACGCCAAGTTCGACATCCCGCTGCTGGAGCGCGCCCTGCGGCTGCCGGTCGGCTACGTCGGCGCGATGGGCTCGCGCCGCACCCACCGCGACCGGGAGGCCAAGCTGCGCGAGGCCGGGCTGACGGACGCCGAACTCGCCCGGCTGCGCTCCCCCATCGGCCTCGACCTGGGCTCCCGCACCCCCGAGGAGACGGCGGTCTCGGTCGCCGCCGAGATCGTCGCCCACCGGCGCGGCGGCAGCTGCCTGCCGCTGAGCGCCGGGAACGGACCGATCCACCACGACGTGGCGGCCGCTCCCGAGGACGCCGGGACGCCCCGGACGCACGCCGCCTGAGCGTCACGCTGCGTGACCGCCGGGCGGTGGGGCGCTGGAGGCGCGGACTCGTCGATGGCGGATGCCGGCGGCTGGCGGCTGGCGGCTGGCGACTGGCGGCTGGCGGCTGGCGGCTGGAGCGGACGACGGAAGGCCTCCCGGTCCCGCTCGGGGAGCGGGACCGGGAGGCCTTTCGGGTCAGCGGGACGGCGGGGTCGGCGGACCGTTCCGGGGTCCGTCGGCCCGACACCGTCGCGATGGCTGGGCCTGCCGCCGCGGACCGCTGGGATCGGGGGGTGTCGGGGACTACTGCACCTGGCAGCCGCGCTGCCAGTTCCAGCCGACGAAGGTGTGGCGCAGCTGCACGTCGAAGGTGCAGGAGTAGGTGAGGTCGGGGTTGAGGGTCAGGTACGTGTGGTGGGTGTTGTCGTACCAGTTGCCGGTGACGTCGAAGATCCCCTTGTAGGAGAAGTCCGCGTGGGCCTGGGAGTTGACCACGGCGCAGTTGGTGGTGCAGTCGTCGCTGTTGGTGGCGGAGGCCACCGACCAACCGGCGTTCCACGGCTCGCGGTTGAAGCCCTGGGTCACGGTGGTGGCCGCGGTGGTGATCTGGCCGTCAGCGGTGTTCCAGTCGGAGGTGGTGTACAGACCGGTCATCCGGATGTTGCAGCAGTCGTACATCTCGTTCGCGCTGGTGATCCGGCGGTGGCCGGTAGCGGTGGTGCCCGCCGCCAGGGCCTTGGCGGCGGCGGTGCGGGTGGTCGGGGCGGCGGCCGGGACGTAGGTCACCGGACCCTCCTGCGGCTTGCAGTCCGAGCCGATCGTCACCGTCTGCTGGACCGACATGCCCGCGGGCGGGACCGGCAGCGAGCCGGTGAGCGTCACACCGTCGCAGGTTTGGGCGCTCGGCGCAGCGGCGGCGGGTGCCGCGACGGCCCCCGGGGCCATCGCCATGAGCAGACCGGCCGCACCGAGCGCTACCGAAACCAGACGCTTCTTCACAGTCCCTGTTTCCCCTCGTGAGTTACCTGCCGGTAAGCCTAGGGTGGCCGGTCGCCGGGTCCGAGAGGGTTGGCAGGAAGCTGCAACTCCTGATGTCGCCGGGGCTGCCAGGACTGCTGGGGCCCCTGCGGCGGCAGGGGCCCCAGCGCGGTTTCAGCGTGATCTAGTGCTCTGACCGGATAGGTTCACCGGGTTGCTGCGTTCCTGCCGATGGCGGCTCAGCGATCGGCATCGGCGAGTGGTCCGGCCTTGGTGACAACTCCGGTCCACCAGTCCGGTCGATCGGTGGGCTGCCAGGAGACTTCCAGCTTTCGGTGGGTCAGCTCTTCGGCCCTGAGGTGGAGGGCAGCCTGGGCCAGCTCAGGCTCGCACGTGGGGGCGGGGTGATCGAGGTAGCCGTCGGCAATGCCGCCCGGCGCTTCGAAGTACACGGCGAACCGCCACCGGTCTGACGTGCGGTAAAGGACGAGTGTCTTCGGAGTTCCGATCGTGTGCCAGTACGGCTTCCTTCTGCTTCCCATGGAGGAAGTATTGGCAATCGCTGATCAGGCAGCGGTAGCCAGTACCCGTCCTCCCCAGCGGATGCCTTTCTCGCTGCGGATGCGGGCGCGTTCGCGGCGCTGGGCGGTGAG
Organism: Kitasatospora sp. NPDC058190; assembly: GCF_042883685.1. Taxonomy (NCBI): domain Bacteria; kingdom Bacillati; phylum Actinomycetota; class Actinomycetes; order Kitasatosporales; family Streptomycetaceae; genus Kitasatospora; species Kitasatospora sp. NPDC058190. The sequence goes on along the minus strand of NZ_JBHVVI010000160.1, from coordinate 940 downwards.
GACGTCGGGGTGACGGGCATTGGCGTTGCGCCAGCGCAGGTAGGCATGCAGCGCGCGGGTCTGGACCGTGTGGTTCGGATGGTTCGAGTTCGCCAGGGTGAACTACCTCAGCGGTCCGAAGTGGGCCTCGATCGGGTTCGCCCAGGAGGCGTTGGTCGGGGTGAAGCAGAGATGGACGTTGTTGTTCTTCGCCCAGCGCAGGATCCTTTTGCCGTTGTGGGCGGAGAGGTTGTCCAGGATCACGTAGACCGGGGCGCCGTCCGGGCGGGCGGCCCGGATCGAGCGGAGCGCGGCCAGGGTGTTCACGGTGTCCTTGCGGCGATGGTTGACGCCCCACAGCGTGTCGTCGCCGACCGAGTAGCAGCCGTGGAAGTAGGTGACGCCTTGGGTGCGCATGTAGGTCGCCGGGAGCCGGTCAGGGCTGCCTTGTTCGGCCCAGCAGTTGCCGGCGGTGGGGCGGATGCCGAGCGGCCCGAACTCGTCGAACGCGAAGGTGCGGTCCGGGAAGCGGTTCAGGACATGCTCAATCCGGTCGAGTTTCGCGTCGTGGTCGGGGTCGGTGGACTCCTTCCAGGTCTTGGTGCGCTGGAAGTGACGCCACGTCGGGCCAGCAGGCATCGCAGGGCCTCACGGCCGATCCTGATCACACGGCCGTGGACCTTGCGCAGGTAGGCGAGCAGTTTGCGGATGGACCAGCGGGTGAAGGGCTGCCCGAGCTTCGTCGGGCGGGTGGTGGCCGTCTGGACGACGAAGTCCTCGTCGTCAGGACTGAGATGGCGGGGACGGCCTCCCGCCCAGCGAGGGTCCAGGCAGGCCAGGCCGATCACGTTGAACCGGTGGATCACGGGGCTTCCCCCGGGAATGTGGACACCGGGTGCTATGCAGCGACGGCCAGCGTAACTGATCTCTGCTCGTAGGCGATCGGGGTCATGTGGTCGAG